>JBDTSC010000008.1:0-28600 GCA_039931375.1 Ardenticatenales bacterium | reverse complement strand
GCGAACCGTCAGGAAAGACAGAATCGTCGGTGTTCGCTCACCGCGTGCTCACGACCGGTCGATATTCGCTGTACCGCGGCCACCCGCTGTGGCACAATCGCCGTGTTTGCCGACGACCGGTCGATGGTCTGCGCCCTCATCCCGCGGGATGCGCCCGGGGTGACGCAGCCGACACCGCGTTGGCCGGGCGTAGGGGGTGCCGGGTTCGTCGTGCAACGGCGACCCGGTGCCTTTGTCGCTCTTGGGATGTCGCCGGTCGTATCCGAAGGGAAGAAGAAACTGTGAAGACGATGCGTTGGTTCACTGTGTGCGCCGCACTCGGCGCGCTCGGCGTCCTGGTGACCGCGAACGCGAACACGCAGGTGAGCGCGGTGCGGGACCGGTCGTCGATGGCCGACATTCGGCCTTGGCTGGTCGAGCAGCAGGCGCAGCACGGCGCCGCGTTCAACCGCAAGGCGGTGGCCGCGATGCATGCGCAGGAGGCGGCCAGCGCCGCGTCCGGTAAGCCGTATGGCATCCAGCCGGTGCGTCGCCGCCAGGGCGCCGCATACGAGGGGTTGATCGACGACTTTGAGGGCGTGATCCTCGATTCGCAGAAGTGGTTCTGGAACCTGGACAGCGATCTGCCGCCGACGCGGTTCGGCGAGTACTTCTGGGCGCTCAGCCAGTGCACATCCAAGCCACGCAAGGCCGGCGACGTTCAGAGCTTCTGGGCCATCGGCGACGGCGCGAACGGCCGCAAGCTGAAGTGCGACGATCTCTATCCGTCCGGCGCGGCCAGCGAAGCGGCGCTGCTGCTCGACCTGCGCTACTGGGACCCGACGACCACCCAGCAGCTCGAGCTGAACTACGACGTGTGGCTGAATACCCGTCTCGGCGTCGAGAACGGGATCGTCCAGGATGGGCTGTTCGTCGTGCTGTGCATCCCGGAAGGCGGTCTGCCGTGCCAACGGCAGGTCGTCCTCAACGCGCAGTACGCACAGTCCGTGAACTGGTTCGACGCGCCGTCCGTCGTGAATCTGCTGCATGCGTGCGATTACTACCATCCGTCGGAGTGCTACGAGCTGGCCGGACGCGAGATCATCGTGAAGTTCGTGTTCAAGACGCAGCGGCAGCAGGCGGGCATGGATCCGCCATCCGCCTACCCGAACGGTTCGTTCATCGACAACATCAGCATCGTGGCCGACAGTGAGCCAGGGCCGGTGATTCCGCCGCTGGCCACCTGGACCGCCGTGCCCACGTTCGTCGTGACGATTCCGCCCGAGGGTACGCCGTCCGATACGCCGACGCTGGACCTCGAGACGTACACGCCTGGCCCGAGCGAGACGCCCGAAGTTGACACGCCCGATGCGCCGACGACCGTGACGCCCGTTGAGCCGAGCGAGACGCCGATCGGGCCGAGCGAAACGGTCGAGCCGTCACCCTCGGCGACGCCAGAGTCCGGGGACACGGAGACGCCGCAGGCGACGCACACGCAGGAAGCATCCGTGACGCCCGAAGCGACGGATACGCCGCGCCCGACCGCGACGCCCTCCGCGCCCACCGGCTGGACGGTCTACCTCCCGATTGGCCATTCCAACCGGCCGGCACAGTAGGGCGAGGTCTGCGGCGCGCCAACCGCGCCACGGACCCCAACCCGTATCGCGTCGACCGTGTGATTCGTCAGGGCCGAGCTGGGGCTCGGCGGTCCCAGGCCATCGGACCGCGTGGCGGCATCACGCAGGGCTAGTGTGACACGCGCAAAGAGGGGCCGGCCGAACGAGTACGGCCGGCCCCTCTTTCGTGATCACCTTCGATGCGTCCCTGCTGTGCCGTGGACGCGCTCCGCAACTCACACCTGCTGACCCGGCGACCTGACGACCCGGCGACCCGGCTTTGAACGGCGTTGGTGATACCGTCGCCCTAGACGCTACTTGAGCGTCACCAAGTAGTCGACGATCATCGCGACGTCCGCGTCGCTCAGCGTGGCGCCGCCCTTGACGGGCATCAGGCTTTGGCCGATCTTGCCGTACGTGCTGTTGCCCGGGACGATGTACGCACCCGGATCGAGGATCGACTCCTTCAGATAGCCCGCCACATCGGTCGCCTTGCCCGTGTAGCCGCCTGACGCAAGCTGGGCCGCCGCGTCCGTGGCCACCTTCGACAGGTCGGGACACGTCGCGGCCGAGAATCCCAGCGCGGACAGCGTGTGGCAGCCCGAGCAGATCGTCATCTTCTCCTTGACCGCGGCGACGTTGATCACTTTGACGTTCGGATCGCGCGTCGGTTGACCTTCGACCAGCGCCGTCAGCGTCGGGGCGACCCGGGCCATCGCGCGGGTCGTCGCCGTGCCGTCGGGCGTATGGGAGAACAGCGTGCGCATGATCGCGACCGTGAGGACCACCGCCACCACCAGACACGCCCATGCGAACAGCTTGTAGGCAAGACGAAACACCTCGAACGGTGCGTCGTCATCGTTTTGCATCGCCATGCGGTCGTCCACTCCTCAACGGGGCATTCGCTAGCGGGCGAATTCTAAAGGGGGGGCGGCGGGGGGTCAAAGACCCGGCGGTCCCAGTCCCGTCCTACCTGCGTCGTCCGCCGCGACCCGCGCCGGATGCCGTGCTCGAAGCAGCGCGGGATGGCGTGCCGGTCAGCGCGTCGCGAAGCTCGCGCAGCTGGTCCCGCAGCGCCGCGGCGCGCTCGAACTCGAGGGCTTCGGCCGCGGCGTGCATGTCGGCCTCGACCGTGCGGGCAAGCGTGATCAACTGCTCGCGCTCGAGCTTGTCCGGCGCCACACGGTACGGCGCCTCGACCTCGGCGACGCGGCGTATGTCGTCCGTGAGGCCGTGGATCGCCGTCGTCACCGAGCGCGGCGTGATGCCGTGCGCCTCGTTGTGCGCTACTTGCTTGGCCCGGCGCCGGTCCGTCTCGTCGATCGCGGTGCGCATGGCGGGCGTCACGGCGTCCGCGTACATGACGACCGTCCCCTCGACGTGCCGTGCCGCGCGGCCGATCGTCTGGATGAGCGCGGTCGCGCTGCGCAAAAAGCCCTGCTTGTCCGCATCGAGGATCGCGACGAGGCTGACCTCGGGCAGATCGAGCCCCTCCCGCAGCAGGTTGATGCCGACGACGACGTCGAACACGCCGTTGCGCAGATCGCGCAGGATCTCCGTGCGCTCGAGGGTCTCGATCTCGCTGTGGAGGTACTGGACCTTGATCCCGACGTCCTTTAGGTAGTCCGTGAGCGTCTCGGACATCCGCTTGGTGAGCGTGGTCACCAACGCCCGCTGACCGCGTGCAACCCGCTCCTTAATCCGCGCCACGAGATCGTCGATCTGGCCCTTCGTCGGCTGCACGATGATCTGCGGGTCGACGAGCCCGGTCGGGCGGATGAGCAGCTCGGCGACGTGGTCGCCGGACTGCGTGAGCTCGTACGCGGCGGGCGTGGCGGACGTGTAAATCACCTGGTAGATGCGCTTCGTCCACTCGTCGAACGTCAGCGGCCGGTTGTCGAGCGCGGACGGCAGCCGGAAGCCGTAGTCCACGAGCGTCGTCTTGCGCGAGCGATCGCCGTGGAACATGCTCTGCACCTGGGAGAGCATGATGTGGCTCTCGTCGACGAACATCAGGTAGTCGTCCGGAAAGTAGTCGAGCAGCGTCCAGGGCGCTTCACCGGCCGCACGGCCGGACAGGTGGCGGCTGTAGTTTTCCACGCCGGCGCACATCCCGACCTCGCGCAGCATCTCCAGGTCGTAGTTCGTGCGCATGCGCAGCCGCTGCGCTTCCAGGAGCTTGCCTTCTCCTTCCAGCCGGGGCAGCTGTTCGGTCAACTCGGCCTCGATGTCGGTGAGCGCGCGGCCGAGCTTCTCGCGCGGCGTGATGAAGTGGCGCGCGGGGTAGATGTCCAGCTCGGCCAGCTCGGCCAGCACCTCGCCCGTCAGCGTGTCGATCCGGCTGATCCGCTCGATCTCGTCGCCGAAGAACTCGATCCGGTACGCCGTCTCCTCGTACGCCGGCTGGATCTCGAGCGTGTCGCCGCGCACCCGGAACGTGCCGCGCCGCAGGTCGAAGTCGTTGCGGTTGTACTGGATCTCCACGAGGTGCCGCAGCAATTTTGTCCGGTCGCGGATCGCGCCGGCCGCCAAGTGCACGACCACCTGCCCGTAGTCTTCCGGGCTGCCCAGGCCGTAGATGCAGCTCACGCTGGCCACGATCACGACGTCCCGTCGCTCGAACAGCGCGCTCGTCGCCGCCAGGCGCAGCCGGTCGATCTCGTCGTTGATCGACGAGTCCTTTTCGATGAACGTGTCCGTGCGCGGCACGTACGCTTCGGGCTGGTAGTAGTCGTAGTACGAGACAAAGTACGAGACGGCGTTGTCCGGAAAGAACGCCTTGAACTCGGCGTACAGCTGCGCGGCGAGCGTCTTGTTGTGGACCATCACCAGCGTGGGCCGGTTCACGGCCTCGATGATCTTGGACATCACGTACGTTTTGCCCGTGCCCGTCGCGCCCAGCAGCGTCTGCGCCGGCACGCCGGCATGCAGTCCGGCCACCAGTTTGGCGATGGCGTCGGGCTGGTCGCCGGCGGGCTCGAACGGGCTGACCACGCGGAAGTCGGGCATGCGGTCCTCGCAGAAAGGGGCGACGCCGTCTAGAAGCGGCGTCGCGGTCGGTAGAGCAGGGACAGCGGCAGGAATACTCGGCCGCCGAACGGCCGCGTCGGCCCGGCGCTCGCGGCGCTCGTCGGCACGCGCGTGCCCGTCGCGGTCGCCGTGGCCGCCGTGCCGTCCGGCGTCGCCGTACCACCCGGATCCGCCGTCGGCGAATCGCCTGGCGTGGCGGTTGGCTCGTCCGTCGGGGGCAGGGTGGGCAGCGGCGTCGGGGTCACCGTCGCGGACGGTGACGGGGTGGCGGTCGCCGTCGCCGCTTCCGTGGCGCTGGCGGTCGGCGTCGGGGAGGAGAGCGTGGCGATCAACGGTCCGCGCACGATGTGCACTTCGCCGACGCTGCGGCGTCCGAGGGCGGGCGCGTTTGAGAATCCAAGGTGCAGGTCCGCGATCCCGTCGCCGTCCGTGTCGGCCAGGCCGACGGTCATGCCCGTGCCGCCCGAGTTGACGTCCGGACCGAGCACGCGCAGTGCGGCCAGCGCGTTGACATCGAGCGTACCGGTGATCGGCAGTGGCCCTCGGATGCCGAGCGCGATCCCGCCCTCCGTCCGGCTGGCGCCGCCGACCGTCACGTTCGCGGACGGCAACGTGACCACGAGATCGGTTCGCCCGTCGCCGTCGATCGCGCCCGTCGCGATCGACCACCCCAGCTTGCCCTCCGGCAGCGCGCTCGTGAGCGTGAGGTGCGGCGCCGTGGCCACGTCGATCCGGCGGCCGACGAGCGGGCCGGGCAGGATGTAGACCCGGCCCTTGCGCACGTCGTCCAGCGGCGCGCCCATGATGAGATCTCGCACGCCGTCGCCGGTGATGTCGTCAAAGACGATCGGCTGGCCGTGGCAGCTGCATTGCCCGAGGCTGAGCGCCCCCGACAGCGTGGAGCCGGCCGGACCGACGATGCTCAGATCGGCGTCCGCCGGCGTCAGGTCCTTGGTGGCGTTCTGCAGCGTCTGGCCACGGAAGATGTGGATCGCGCCGCCGTCCGCCGGGCCCTCGATCGGCGCGGGCGCCCACGCTCCGACAAAGAGGTCGGTGCGTCCGTCGTCGTCGACGTCCGCGGCCACCAGCGCGGTGCCGAAGTAGCTCCGATCCGCGCCGCCCAGGATCGTTCGGTCCGGCTTCGTGGTGCGCATGTTGATCACGCGTCCCTTCGTGAACGGGCCGAACCAAATGAAGACGCCGCCGGCGAAGTTCTGCCGCAGCACCGCCGCGGCCGCGATGTCGCCGCGGCCGTCGCCGTTGAAGTCGCCGACGACGACATCCGTGCCCAGACGGTCCGAGTCGAACGCCGTGCTGTTGCCGGCGATAATGACGTCCGGCTGCGTGTTCAAGAAGTCCACGTGCCCGCCCGCCGACGCGCCGCCGAACATCACGTACACCGCCCCGGCGTTTGCCTGGTCGAACGGATCGGCCAACAGCGAGCCGATCACCAGATCGTCGCGGTGATCGCCGGACACGTCGCCCGCCGCCAGGCTCACGCCCATGCGCGCCTCGCGCCCAACGCCCATGAACGACCACCGGCCGGCGATCTGCTGCGACAGATCGAGCGTCGCCGGCCAAGAGCTTCGCCCGAACAGAACGTACGCGCGCCCGACGATGTTCCGCCCACCAGCGCTGCCCCAATGGGCGCCGAGCAAGAGGTCGGGCTGGCCGTCGTCGTTGAGGTCCCCGAACTTCAGGTCGTTGCCGAGCTGTTCCTTGTCCGGCGCGCCGGCGATCAACGTCTGGTCGGGCGCCGTCACGGCGAGGTCGATCGATCGCGGTTCAACGGGCGGTCCGTCGTCGCCATGCACGCGCGGCGGCGCCCACGCGGCACTCAGCAGCGCGACGGCGCACGACGCTGCGACGAGCCAACTGCGGAGAACCCGGCGCATCTGCATCCGGCAAGGATAGCAGGGCAAGCGTCAGCGGCGGCCTCGGCGCGGAGCGTCATCGTTGACGGCCCGAGCCCCCGGCCCTAGACTGCGCGCGCATCGCGTTGCGGCCGACCCGCCGCGCGCGACGTCCGTCCGTCGCCTCGGGCGTCCGACGGTGTTCCGGACACCTTGGGAGTCGAGCATGAGCCTAGCCGCCGCCGCAGATGTCGCCGCATCGTTCCTGCTGTTCGGCATGCTGATCGTCCACCTGATCGTCGCGGGCGCCATGTTCGCTGTCTGGCGCCTTCTCCGCGCGGCCGAACGATCCATCCAACCCGCCAGCGCGCTCGCGACCGATCGGCTCGAGACCCTTCGCGAGCGGCTTCAGCAGGTGACGAACGCCGCCATCGCGCCGCAGATCAACGCGCTGTCCACCTGGGCGGGCGTACAGGCCGGCATCGCCGCGTTGACCGCGTGGGAGCCCGCGCCAAAGCGCCGATGACACCCTGCGCGTCTCGACGTTCGCGGACGTACCGCGGGCGGTGAACGGTCGTGCCGTTCTGACGTCGCAGCGGATATCCATCGGGCCCGATGCCGCCGCGTGATCCGTTCGCCTGGGACCGCTAAGCCCCAGCTCGGCCCGGACGAACCACATGCTGTGAACCAAGCGGCATGGCACTAGACCGATTTGGACACCCAACGGTTCGGATCGCTGGCGACGTCGACAGCCGGTGGTTGCTCGTCGAGCGCTGGATCCACGTCCGAACGATTCGTCGCGCTGGCGGCGGTTGTCGCCGCCGTCGTCGATGCGTCGATGCTCGCGGTTGTGTCGATGTCCGGCGCGCCGCCGTTGCGCGCGTGTCCGTCGCTGGGCGCTGGTGACGCCGCTGTGAACGCCGCCCCCGTTCCATCCGCAGCATCCGCAGCATCCGCAGCATCCGCATCCGACGCCGCGGTCCCTCCGCCCCGGGCCGGTCGGCTCTCCTCGAAGTTGGGGGTCGGCAGCTGCCGGCACGCCAGGATCGAGGGATGGTCGGCGTTCAGCTCGAGCGTGCGAAGGGTGCGCCCATCATCCGCCGGACGGTAGCTCTCGATCAGGATGCCGCGCTCCTTGAAGTCCGTCAGCCGGTCCGTGACCTGATCCTCGGAGAACCCCAGGCCGTGGTGCGGCGAGAGAGCGTGCGAGCGGATGAAGCCGAACGTCATGTATGGCCGATGTCCGGCCAGCCAGACGACGAGCTGCAGCAGGCGGATGTCCTCGTCGGGGCCCGGCGCTGACGCCACGACGGGCGACAGCGCGTCGCCGACCGGATCATAGGCATCGGCGCTCTCGATCAGATCGCTCGAAACGCTGCCCGGCACGCCGGAAATGACGACCTGTTTGCCGAAGCGGTGCCGCGCCCGGGCCGTGACGCGGATGAAGTCCGAATCGCCGGTCATCAGCACGAGCGTTTGAACGTATGGGCGGTCGAGGAGGCAATCGATGATGTCCATCAGCATCGCCATGTCAGCGCTCGACTTGTGCGCGACGTCCGGGCTGCGACGCGGCACGTCGCGCGGCGTGATGCCGGCGACCTCGAGCTTGCGGCGGTAGAGCGCCGGGTGCTGGGTGAAATCCGCATACGCGTACGCGACCGCGACCGGGCCGTATTTGCGGGCCTTCTCCATGAGGGCCTGCGGGTCCGGCTCGACGCCGAAGTTGTTGATCATGCCGTAGCGGATGTTCTCGAAATCGATGAACAGCCCGACCTCGCGCTGCGCCGCCATCAGCGTGCTCCCTCGACGCGCGCCCGAATGGACGCGGCGATCGTCGAGCGGCTCCACGCCATGCCGCTCACGCGGTTGCCAGCTCGATGAGCTCGCGGGCCGGTCGCACCTGGGCATCCGCGGCCTGGCCGATCATCGACCATGGGCCGGCCCATTCGATTCGCACGGCCACCACGCGGCCGAGCAGTGGGCGCGGGTCCGCCACGTAGACCAGCTTGTTCGTTCGCGTCCGGCCGCGCCAGCGGTCCCGGTCACGTCCTTCGATCAGCACCTCGACCATGCGGCCCACGTGCGCGCCGTTGATCGTTCCAACGACCACTTCCTGCAACCCGTCAAGGGCCGCCCGGCGCCGCTCTTTCTCCTCCTCGGAGACGTCGTCGAGCATCATCTTGGCCGCGACGGTGCCGGGACGAGAGGAGAATTTGGCGATGTGCGCCTTGTCGAGCTTCAGCTCGGCCAGGATGTCGTACGTCGCCTGGAACTGGGCCGCCGTCTCGCCGGGAAAGCCGACGATGATGTCGGTGTGGATCGCGACGCCGGGAATCCGCGCCCGGATCCGCTCGACCAGCCGGCGGTAGTCGTCCGCGGTATAGCCGCGCTTCATCCGAGTCAGCACAAGATCGTCGCCGGCCTGGATCGGGACCTCGATGTGCTCCATCACCTTGGGCAGAGCCGCGACGGTGTCCAGGAGATCATCGGTCATGAAGGCCGGATGGCCCGTCAGGAACCGAATCCGCTCGAGCCCATCGATCGCGTCGAGTCGTTCGAGCAGCCGGGGAAGTCCGTCCGTCGCGCCCCAGTCGTAGCCGTAGCGATCCACGATCTGGCCGAGCAGCGTGACCTCGCGCACGCCCTGCGCGACGAGGCTGCGCACGTGCGCTTCGATCTCCTCGGGCGGACGGCTTCGCTCGCGGCCACGCCGAGACGGGATGATGCAGAATGTGCAGACCCAATTGCATCCAAAGATGATCGGCACGTGGGCGCTGACCAGCGTGCGGTGTTCTCGTTGGGGCAGTGGCAATGCGCCTTCCCCGAAGGCTGGCGCACTCGGGTCAGCGCTGTCGCCGTCGCCGTCACCATCCTGCACGGACCAGCGTGCCGCCAACTGGGACGCCTCCGTCGAGCGGGCGGCCGCATCCAGAGCGCGGGCGGACAACAGATCCGTGAGCGGTCGCGTTTCGCTGGGCGGGATGAACACGTCCACGTGCGGGAAGCGCTTAACGAGCGCGGGCGCCGGCTTCTGACCGACGACGCAGCCCATCAGTCCGATGACCATGTCCGGCCGGGCCGACTTCACCGTCTTCAACGACCCGAGCCGACCGTAGATCTTGTCTTCGGCCTGCTGGCGTACGACGCACGTGTTTAAAACCACGACATCCGCGTCTTCGGCGCGCTCGGTCCAGCGATAGCCGAGGCGCTCCAACTCGCTGGCCATGCGCTGGCTGTCGGCCGTATTCATCTGGCAGCCAATCGTCCAAACGTGGTACTTCATCCCAGACGGTCCCCCGAATCGCGCGGCATTTTAGCCGCCCACCTCTGTGTCGTCAACGACGATATCCTGCGCGGCGCCGACGGTTAGAACTGGGCGATGACGCTCTCGAAGTCCCAGTACGCGCCCAACCGCACGATCTTACCGTCGTCGCGAACCTCGAAGACGTTGATGCCCTCGAACGCGATGGCCGAACCGCCCGTGCTCATCCCGTTCGCCGTCCACTGCACGGCGGCGCTCTTGCCGCGCTCGTAGCGTACGACCGGCGTCATGACCAACGATCGCCACGCTTTGTGCAGCCGTTGGTGAAAGATCGTCATCCCGCCCGGCCCCAGCAATGGCGGCGATCCCACCGGATCCTCGACCTCCGCCTCCGGCGCGAACAGGCCGGCGAACGCCGCGGCGTCCGGGCCCGTGAGGCGCGCAAAGTACTGGTCAACGCTATCCGAGACGATCGAGCCCATCTGCACCGTCCTGCTCTCGCTGGTGGGTCGCCGCGCGCCGCGCCGCGAGGAGGGGCGTGGGTCGGTCGGCCATGTTCTTCCCGCCAGTATAGACGGATGGTGGGCGCGTACCCAATCGACGTCGTCCCGGTCAGTCCCGGTCACCGGGCTTAGTCCCGGACACCGGTCCCACTATGGCCGCTGCGGCGCATCCGTGAGGAGCCATGCGTCCTTGGTGAACAGGTTCCACCCGCCATCCCACGCCACGGGCCGGGCGCGCGTCGTGATCTGCATCACCACCGTGACGCGTCCGCCCTCCGGCATCGCGATCCCTCGGGCGATCGGCTCGACGTGCACCTCCAGCGGTGTGCGTCCGCCGTCTTTGGTCAGCCCCCACGCCTCCGGCACGGCCGCGAACACCCGATCCCATGCGCCGGCGGCCAACGGCCCCTCGGCCACCGTCACCGGTGCGCCCGACGCCACGTCCAGCGTTGCCGAGCCCACGAGGGTCCGCACGCGTGACCAACCCACGTCGCGCACCGCGCCGCGGTTCGCGCCCGCGCAATCGAGAACCGTCGCCTCGATGGCGGCAAAGCCGCCCATCGACGCGGGATCCGCCGCCAGCGCGAGCACGAGCATACCGCTCGGCGCATCCGCGGCCGTTGGCGGTGCGTCGAAGGCCACGTAGCAGCCCTCGTAGCGAGGCACGGACGGCGTGACGACCCACCGGGCGCCGGCGAAGGGTGGGATCGGCGTGATCGCCGGCGGCGAAGCGCGGGTCGCGCCTGGCTGCACCGGACGACACGCGCCCGCTGTGAGCGCGAGCGCAAACCCCAGCGCCACGAACCTCGCCGCACGGCCGGCCGATGATCCCGCCCACGCCCCGGCCCGCTGAATCATCGACCTCTGCCCTGTCATGGGCAGCGGCCAAGCGGGCCCGGGGCGCGTGGACCGGCCTGCTACGGCGTGGCCGATGGCTTGGGCGACGCGTCGACCGGCTTGCCGAGCCCATCGCGCCAGCCGGCGAAGCCTTCTTCGAGGACCTTCACGTAGCGGAAGCCAGCACTCCAAAGACCCATCGCGGCCTCGCCGGACTCGTGGTGCGGGCACTCGCAGTAGCTCACGACCCACTTGTCGCGCGGAACCTCGTTGACGTGGTCGGCGATCTCGAAGTACGGGGCGTTGATCGCGCCGGGGATGTGGCTGAAGTCGTAGTTCAGCTTGTCGCGCGCGTCGAGCCAAACGATTTCCATGCCGGCGTTGATGCCGGCGTCCACATCCGCCGCCTTCACGAAGAAGTCCTCGAGCGGCGGCTGATCGGCCGGGTCCACCGGCGCGCTGCCCTCCGGCCGCGCGACCATCGGCTTGAACGCATCGACGAGCTCGACAGCGACCATCGGCCCGCCCGGCTCGACCTCTTGGAGCTTGCCGCTGAGAGGCGCCCGCGCTCCGATCGTTGGCGCGGTTACGACGGTGTCCGACACGGGAGCCGCGGGGCTGATGTCGTCGCCCGCCAGCGTGGACGTGATCGGCGCGTTGTCGGGCGTTGTGCCGCCGGACGAGACATCGTCCATGTTGCTCGGGCCACATGCCGCCACAGCGGCGAACAGGACCAGGGTCGAAGCGGCCAGGCGCAAGGAACGCCAATTCATCGTGGGATTCTCCTCGTGTCAGACGGCAAGATCGAGATCGGTCGTAGCGAACCGTTCGCAGCGATCATACGGAACGGCGCCGGCTCTCGCCGGCCCGCGACATCATACCTCACCCAAAGGGATCGGTCAGGCCGTAGGATGAAAGCCGTATTAGCGTGCCGCGACGGTGTAGTCCGGCGGCGGCGCGTGGTACACGTACGGATCGAGCACGACCTCGTTCGCGCCAGGAACCGCGGGGCGGATTCCGACCAGGTTCACATGGCCGTCTGGATCGGTGAACAGCGGACCCCAAGCGCGGGGACCGTACGGCGTGCCGAATCGTTGGCGGGAGGCGGCCAAGACCGCCTGCGTCTCGGGCGCACCGAGAAGCAGCTCGCCCGGACGGGCGCCGTACTCCGCGCGCAACGTGTCGGTGATCGCCTGATCCAACGGCCACTCGGCGCGCGGTGCGGCGGCTGAGTCGGCGGGCGTCGACGGCGGCGCCTTCGTCACGTACACGACCGATGACGCGGGCGCGTACGGAACGCGTGCATCGGACCACCAACCGAGAAACGTGGTGATCGCGGCTTGGCGTTCGAGCGCGATCGGGCCGTTCACGCCCTCTTTCCACAGCTGAACCATGTTCACAACCTCCTTGAGCCGGTCGATCCGCGCCTTGTCCGGTCCGGTCGGGAGGTTGATGTCACACTCGCTCATCACCAGCCGGCCCTCGCGCGTCGACGTGCGCACGAAGATCACCCCGGTCGCGCGGCAGCCGACGGGCGCCCCGTCCTTGCCGACGCCGAACAGCACCGGCTCCTCGTTGTGGCGGGTCGCCAGATCGAACACGTCGATCTCGTCGGCGAAGATGCGAACGAAGTTGCGCACCGCCTCGGGTGGGATGACGGACTCGTACCAGCCCGTCGCATCCGGACCCGGATGGCTGAACACGATGTGCCCGTTCGCCTGCAGCGAAAAGTGCGGCGTCATCTGCGCCAGCAACGCTGGCTCCCACGGCGAGTGGTCGATGCGCGCCAGCTGGAGCACCACCGCCGCCCCGTCCGCGGGCAGCTGCGCCGGTTCGAACGTCGTCGTCGTGGCGCTCGTCGCGGTGAGCGCTTCCGTCGCGGTCACGGCCGGTGTCGGCGGCGCTGCCGTGACGGGCACGACGGTCGATGGCGGCCGCGGCGTGGGCGGCGGCGGTTGGTCGTTGCCGCCGCAGCCGGCAAGCGGCATCGCAAGCGTGAGCGCGAGCACGGCCGGGACAAGCGGCCAGCGGGAGCGCACGTTCATCGTAACAAACTCCTTGCGGACAGGGGCGATCTCCGCCCAGCGGGCGATCACGTTCGGCTTGGGTCGTCGAGGACGCGAACCGGTTCCGGCGTCCATTTGCCGGCGAGGACCTGCTTGAGATAGGCGCCAGTATAGGAATCCGCAACCGCCGCCACGGCCTCCGGCGTGCCGGCGGCAAGCACTGTGCCGCCGCGCTCCCCGCCGTCCGGCCCCAGGTCGATGATCCAGTCGGCCGCCTTGATGATATCGAGGTTGTGCTCGATGACGAGTACGGTGTTGCCGGCGTCCACCAACCGTTGGAGCACGTCGAGCAGTCGTTCCGTGTCCGCGAAGTGCAAACCGGTCGTCGGCTCGTCCAGAATGTAGAGCGTGTCGCCCGTCGCCACGCGCGACAGCTCCTTGGCCAGCTTCACGCGCTGCGCCTCCCCGCCCGACAGCGTCGGCGCCGGCTGCCCGAGCCGGATGTAGCCGAGGCCGACGGAATTGAGCGTGGCGAGCTTGCGCTTCAGGCCCGGGATCGCGTCGAAGAAGAGAAGCGCTTCGCTGACCGTCATGTCCAGCACGTCCGCGATGCTCTTGTTCTTGAACGTGATCTGCAGCGTCTCGCGGTTGTAGCGCGCGCCGTGGCAGACCTCGCAGGGCACGTAGACGTCCGGCAGGAACTGCATCTCGATCTTCAGGATGCCGTCGCCCTGGCACGCCTCGCACCGGCCGCCTTTGACGTTGAACGAAAAGCGCCCGGGCGCGTAGCCGCGCAGCTTGGCCTCTGGAAGGCCGGAGAAGAGGTCGCGGATCTGCGTGAACGCGGCCGTGTACGTCGCCGGGTTGGACCGCGGCGTCCGCCCGATCGGGCTCTGGTCGATGTCGATCACCTTATCGATCGACTCCCAGCCCGTGATCCGCTTGTGGGCGCCGGCCTTGCCGCGCGCGTTCGACACGAGCTGCGCCAACCGTTGGTACAGGATGTCGAGCACGAGCGTGCTCTTGCCCGAGCCCGACACGCCGGTCACGACGGTGAGCGTGCCGAGCGGAATGCCGACGTCGATGCCGCGCAGGTTGTTCTCGGTGGCGCCGATCACTTTGAGCAGCGCGCCCTTGCCCGGCCGGCGGCGCTCGGGCACCGGGATCTGCCGCCGGCCCGACAGAAACGCGCCGGTCAGCGACGCTTCGGACGCCTCGATGTCGGCCACCGTCCCCGCCGCGACCACCTGCCCGCCGTGCTCACCTGCGCCCGGACCGAGGTCGACGATCCAGTCCGCCGAACGCATCATCTCCTCGTCGTGCTCGACGACGATCACGGTGTTCCCGACGTCGCGCAGGTTGAGCAGCGTCCGGATCAGGCGCGCGTTGTCGCGCGAATGCAGCCCGATCGATGGCTCGTCCAGAATGTACAAGACCCCCATCAACTGGCTGCCGATCTGTGTCGCCAGTCGGATCCGCTGCGCCTCGCCGCCCGAAAGCGTCGCCGCGCGTCGGTCGAGCGTCAGGTAGTCGAGCCCCACGTCGATCAGGAATCGCGCCCTCGACGCGATCTCCTTGAGCACATCGACCGCGATCATCCGATCCGTCGTGCCGAGCTCGCGCGCCGGCGCGAGGCGCGCTGTGTGCTCAGCCGGGGCGACCGGGAGGTCGGACTCCGGCCACTCAGGGGCCCCTCGTGTCACCGCCATCGCGTTCGCTTTCGCGCCCTTCGCGCCCTTCGCGGAATGGCCGTTCGACGCCGCCGCTCCGTTGCGCATCGGGCCAGCGCCGTTGCCGCCGCCGCCGGGCGCGCCGACGGCATTGCCGGACCCGGCCGCCCCCCGCAACCCGTCCACCCACCCCAGCAGCTCGCGAATCGGCGCGGCGCCGACGTCGTTGATCCGGCTGTCGCCGACGGTCACCGCCAGCACCTCGGGCCGGAGCCGGGCGCCGTGGCATTCCGGACAGGGTTGGGCGCCCATGAACCGCTCGATCTCGGTCCGCATGAACTCGGACTCCGTCGCGACGTGGCGGCGTTGGAGGTTGTTGATGATCCCTTCGAACGCGGTCTCGTAGCGCCGCTTGCCGCCGCTGCGCGTCTTGTAGATGACCTCGATGCGCCGGCCATCCGTGCCGTACAGCACCGCGTGCCGCGCCGCTTCCGAAAGGCGCCGCCACGGCGTTCCAAGCGAAAACTTCAGATCCGTCGCGAGCGCGGCAAGGATCTGCTGAAAGTAACCGGCCTCGGTGCGCGAGCGCGAGATCGGCGCGAGCGCGCCCTCGTCGATGGTCAGGTCCGGGTTCGGCACGACGAGCTCTGGATCGACCTGCATCTGGGCGCCGAGGCCTTGGCACGTCGGGCACGCGCCATGCGGTGAGTTGAACGAGAACGAGCGCGGCTCGATCTTGGGTAGGCTGATCCCGCAGTTCGGACACGCGAAGTGCTCGCTGAAAAGCCGCTCGTCCACCACGCCGCCCGCCTCGTCGATCGTGGCCACGGACAGGACGCCGTCGCCGGACCGCAGCGCCGTCTCGACGGAGTCGATCAGCCGCGTGCGGTCGAGCCCGTCCTCCCCGCCGCGCACCACCAGTCGGTCGACGACCGCCTCGATCGTGTGCAGCTTGTAGCGGTCGAGCACGTGTTCGTCGTCGACGTGCCCGAGCACGCCGTCCACGCGGACCCGCACGAAGCCGGCTTGACGGATGTCGTCGAAGATCCGCTCGTGGCTGCCCTTCCGGTCGCGGACGAGCGGCGCCAGGACGAGCAAGCGGGTGCCGTCCGGCAGCTCGCTGATCGCGTCCGCGATCTGTTCGGGGCTCTGGCGCTGGATCGCCCGCCCACAGCTCGGGCAATGCGGCACGCCGATGCGGGCGAACAGAAGTCGCAGGTAGTCGTAGATCTCGGTGACGGTGCCGACGGTGGAGCGCGGGTTGTGGCTCACGCCCTTCTGGTCGATCGAGATCGCCGGCGACAGCCCCTCGATGCCGTCGACGTCCGGTTTCTCCATCTGGCCGAGGAACTGGCGCGCGTAGGCGGACAGGCTCTCGACGTACCGCCGCTGGCCCTCGGCGTAGATCGTGTCGAACGCGAGTGAGCTCTTGCCGCTGCCGGACAGCCCGGTCATGACGACCAATTTGTCGCGCGGAATCGTAACATCGATGTTCTTCAGGTTGTGCTCACGCGCGCCGCGAACGACGATCGCGTTGTGCCGTTGATCGCCCATGCCCCTCGTTCCCGCTGGTCTGTAGATCCGCTGGTCTGTAGATCCGTCGGATCGTCGGTCTTGAATCCGGGCAGGATAGCACAGCCCGAACAAATATTCGATAAACCGCGCCCTCAGCGGACCCACCCGCGGGAGCTTCCGTCCACGGCGCCCAGGGAGTCGGCCACGCCGCCACTTCGATCAGTCTAGCGACTCACAGAACAGCCAAATATAGCCGTCCGGATCGCGCACCGCGAACTGACGTACACCGTGCTCGGACACCGGCGCGCCGGTTTCGACACCCCGAGCGACGACCGCTGATCGATACGCCTCCAAGGCGAACACGTGGACGCGAAAGCTGACGCCGGCCAACCGGCGTCCGCCGCCCGCGCGCGGTGCCTCGGCCAGCGTCAGCCGCAGGCTGCCAGCACGGAGCTCCGCCCGCCGTGGAACGCCGTCGGGCGGCGCGATGAGATCGAACCGCAGGCCCTCGACGTAGAACGCCAACGACCGGCCGAGATCGCTCACTTCGAGACGGATGCTGCCTAGGCCCTTGATCAAGCGGTGCTCCCCGGGCGGAGGATAATCGATCGCCCGAAGAGCGGTCAATGGGATGCCCATCGACGGTGCGGCGGCCGAACGTCTCCGAACCGCCGCCGCACCGCAACCGGTATGGCGTCAGGCGCTCGCCGCGGCCGCCGGCGCCACGTCTGTGGGTCCGCCGCCGTCGCGTCCCGTTCGGCGGTAGCCGATGACCGCGAGGGCGCCGACACCGAGGCATACGAGCAGCGCCGAGACCAGCCATCCGACGGCCGGCAGGAGCGCCAACAGCGCCACGAGCGGTGCGCCAAGGAGCAGCGACTCGCGCCATCCGTCGCGCCAGCGCCGCAGGAGCACGTGCCCGAGGGCCAGCGCCACGCTGACCGTGCCGAGCCACGTCAACACGTACACCCCGGCGGTGAGGAGGACGAGCGCGATCGCGGCGGTGGCAAGCCACGGGCCGACCAGCGGTCCAAGGAGGACGGCGCGCAGCGCGATCGCCACCACGACCACGGCGAGGGACAGTATGATCGCGCAGATCGGTGCGGCGACGAGCAAGAGGGAGCCCCAGCCGAGGCTTGGCAGCGGTGCGCTGCGCACGCGCTCAGCGCCGGCGCGGACCAAGCCGGGCGCGAGCCAGAGCGCGGCGGCGCCGAGCACGAGCACGGCCAAGGTGCGGCGCAGCCACCGCAGGAGCCAATCGGTCGCGGTGGGCGCTGGCGGCGCCGAAGCCGCCGCGTCGACCGCGGCGGCATGGTACGTGTGATCCCCGCCGACACGGCCGTCCGGGATCACCGGTTCCGTGGGCGCGGTGACGTCGAGATCGCCGCCGATCGTCGCCGACGGCTCGATCGTCAGGCCGGCGGGCAGAGCGTCCGGCATCGTCACGTCCGACTGGAAGGGCATCCTGGACAGGAACTCGGTCGATGCTCCACCGCCGGTGTCCGCGCCGATCTGGAGGGTGACATCGCCCTTGATCGGGCCGGACAGCCGAACCGCGCCGGCGCCGACATGCGCGTCCCCGCCGACCTCGCCGTCCAAGGCGACCTGGTTGCCGCCCGCATATACCCCGCGCGCCACCCGACCGCCCTTCTCGACGCCTACGTGATAGCCGCCGGCCATCACCTCGCCGCCGACCACGGCGCCGCTGGCGACCTGCACGACGCTGCCGCCGGCGCGCAGGTCGCCGTCCAGGCGGCCGGCCACGCGCACCTCGCGCGCGCCGGCGAACAGATCGCCGTTCACGACGCCGCCCTTTGAGAGCACGACGCGGCTTGCGCCGGCGAACACGTTGCCGGTCACCGTGCCGTTCACGACCACATCCTGGCCGGCCGCGAACAGGTCGCCGTTGACGCGGCCGTCGATCGTCACCGCCTGGCCGACGGCGAACAGGTTGTCGTCCACAGTTTGGTCCGCGTCGAGGACGTAGCCGGCCTCCGCGCCGTCGGAAAACGTCGCCGCGCGGACGCTCCCGGGCGCCGTGAGCACGAACGACACGACGGCGACCGCCAGCAACGCGCGCGCACGCGTTCGCTTGGCGGAAGGGCCGCGTGTTCGAGACGGCCCGTGGGGTTCGAGCAGGACAGGTTCGAGCAGGGCAGGTTCGAGCAGGGCAGGTTCGAGCGGGATCACGAGACGCCTCCACTGGGGTGCTGCGGGCTCCCGTCCGCGCCGCGACGAGGTCCGCTCCCCGCCCGCGCTGGCGGGACGAAAGCGTGGCCGGAGTCGAGCCCGCGTCGGGCCGCCGATGCGGTGCCAAGTGGCGACGTGTACGCAGCCGCGTGCGCTTCGGTTGCGCCGCCGCACGCTCAGGGGTCAGCCCCAGGCGAGGGTCACCGACCGGCCAACCGCCGACCGGCCGCCGCGCAGCCGACGGGCGCGAGCGGCGTGCCGTGCGTGCGAGCCCAAGCGATCGCCGCCTCCTGGATTGGGCCGGCGCCTGGCAGAAATAGGCCGATTCGACCGCCGACGCCGCCGTCCGAACGGTCGGCGCACGTCCCGGTCGCCGGATCGATCCACGCGAACGCCACCCCGATGTCCGCGGCGAGATGCCCGGCGGCGAACGGCTCGGGCCGCCGCGTGCAGGAGCCATCCGAGCGCAGCGTCGCCAGGTCGCACACGTCCGCTGATACGATATCGTCCGGCCGCACAAACCCGTCGCTCGGCGGCGCGCCGCCTCCCAGCTCCGCCATCACCCGCGGATCGTCGTGGATGCGGACCATCACATCGTGCCAGATCGGGGCGGCGCCCGTGATGCCGACGACGTCGCGCATCGGGTGCCCGTCCTTGTTGCCGGCCCACACCCCGACCGCGATGTATGGCGTCCAGCCGACGGTCAGGTTGTCCCGAAAATCGTTCGTCGTGCCGGTCTTCACCGCCGCTTGGAACGGCAGCTCGAGCGGGCTTGGCCGGGGAAAAGCGGGCGTTCGGGCGGCCGGGTCGCTCAGCATGTCGTTGATCAACCACGCCGTGTCCGCGGACAGCAGGCGATCGCCGGCGGCAGCGTTGGACCATAGGACGGCGCCCGAGGCCAAGTCCTCGACGCTGCGGATCCCGGTGGCCGGCACATGTCGTCCATCGTTCCCAAAGACGGACAGCGCGCTCGTCAGCGTGTACAAAGGCACTTCGCCGCCGCCAAGGGTCAAGCTCAAGCCGTAATGCCACGGATCCGGATCGAGGGGCAGCCCGAGGGCGACCGCCATCGCGTGCACGCGGCCGACGCCCACCTCGGACAGCAGGTTGATCGCGGACGCGTTCAACGAGTTCGCCAGCGCCCTGCGCAACCGGACCGGGCCGTTGTACACGCCGTCGTAGTTCACGGGCTGGTACGCGTCCGGCCCGCTGCCAAACCGGCTCGGCACGTCCCACACGACGCTCGCCGGCGACCAACCGCTGGCCAGCGCGGCGGCGTACGTGATCGGTTTGAAGGACGATCCGGGCTGGCGCGGCTCGACGGCCATGTTCACCTGGCCGCTGGCCGGATCGTCGTAGCGGATGCCCCCGACCATCGCCCGGATCTCGCCGGTGCGCGGGTCGAGCACGACCACGGCCGCGTCGCCGAGGTCGTGCGGCGCGCGCAGCGCGAGGACCTGCCGCTCGGCGATCGCGCGGACGTCCTCGGTGAGCGCCGGATCGATCGTCGTCACGACGCGAAAGCCGCCACGCCGGGCGCGATCCGCGCCGAGCACGCGCGGAAGATCGGACATGACATAATCCACGAAGTGCTGCACCTGGCGTTCCGGTGGTGGGGGAGGGGTGACGAACGTGAGGGGTTCCGCGAACGCGGCGTCCGCCGCCGCCGCTTCGAGCCGCTGGACCGTCACGAGCGCGTCCAGCACCGTCCGCTGCCGTGCGCGCGCCGCCGGCAACGCGGTGTCCGGGTCGTAGGCCGTCGGCGCCTGAAGCAGACCGGCCAGGAACGTCGACTGCGCCACGTCCAGGTCGATCGCATGCCGGCCAAAGAACCGCTCGGCGGCCGCCTCGATCCCGTACGCCCGCCGCCCGAAATAGGCGATGTTCAGATAGGCCTCGAGCAGCTCGTCCTTGGAATACCGTTCGTCCAATTCCGCCGCCAGATAGGCTTCGCGGGCCTTGCGTTCGAGCGAGCGATCGAACCGCTCCGCCGGTTCGAACGCCACCAGCCGTACGAGCTGCATCGTGATCGTCGACGCCCCGGACACCGTCCCCCCGGCGGACGCGTTCTGCAGCGCGGCGCGAGCGACCGCCCGTTTGTCCACGCCGCCGTTGTGGTAAAACGTACGATCCTCCGTGGCGATGACAGCTTGGCGGACCGCCTCCGGCATGCCGCTCAGCGGCAGCCATACGCGATAGCCGTTCTTGGCGCTCTCGGCGATCGGCCGCCCGTACCGATCGACGATCTCGATCGTCTGGGGCACATCGTGGGTGCGGATCGCTTCCAGCCGCTGGCGGTGGAGTTCGATCGGCACGAGGGACGCGTTCGGCTGAACAGCGCAGCCGCCCACCAGGAGCGCGAAGCCGGCGCCGATCAGCGCGCGCGGCGGTCCGAACGCGAAGCGACGACGCGTCGTCCGCCCCGTGATCCCTCGGCCAAGGGAGAGTCGATCCACGGGTTCGCCCACGCCGCAGCCTCCAACGGGACGGCGTCGGGATCGGGAGCGACCGGCGCCGGATGATCAGACGCAGGATAGCATGGCTGGGACACGAAGTTAAGCAAAAGGTAACCGGGTTGCGTTCGCTTCACCCCGCGTCAGCCGGCTACATCGTCGCCACCCGCTCCTCGAGGCCCGTCAACCTCGCCCGCAGCTCGTCCAGCCGGCCAGCGGTTGCCACGAGCCACTCGATCTCCGTGTCGACGAACGATTGGTACGGACCGAGCAGGTCGTTCATCCGCGCATCGAACGCCGCGACTTCCGCGTCAAACGTCTCCGACAGCCGCGTGCGCAGGTCGGCGCGCAGGTCGGCCAGGCGCTCGCGCATGAGCTGCGCCGCCCGGCGGCGGCGGTAGGGCAGCACGGCCAGCCCGAGCACGCCCAGCGCCGTGCCGGCGGCGATCCCGGTGGCGTCGAAGGCCGTGAGGGCCGTGATCGCGAGACCAAGGCCGACGGCGCCGACCTCGAGGAGGGCGGTGTGCGCGAGCGCCTCGCGCACGGCGCTCTCCAGACGTTCGGACTCCGCATCCGTGTCGAACGCGGCCAACGCCGTCGCCGCCTGCTGTCCGATGCTGGCCAACAGCGCTTGCCGCCGGCTCGCGAAGCCCGGTCCGCCCTCGCCCGCCAGCGTCTGCAGCGGCTCGGAGCGAGCGACCTCGGCCAGCCGGCTGCGCACGGATCGCCAGCGCGTCTCCTCCTGTTCGATCAGCCAGTCGATGTGCGCGTTGATGTCCGTCGCGACGTGCACGGGCGTGTCGCCGATCACCTCGGCGTCAAAGGCGGACTTCAGCGCCTCGCGGTTCATCAGGGCGCGCAGGTGGACGAGCCGCATGTGCTCGTCCAAGAACGCCTCACCGCGCTCGCGCACCCCCTGGATCCGCGCGTCGATCGTGTCGAGGCGCGAAGCGAAATCGCTCTTCAGCGCCCGGCCCGACGTGGCGGCCTCGCGACCGATCGCCGCGAGCACTTCGCCGTCCGCGTTGAGCACGGCGCGACGGGACGCGACGTCGCTCGCGCTCTCCAGCGCGATCCGCGCCGCGCGGGCCAGCGGGCTCGCGAGCTTCAGCCGCAGGCCCTCTCGGTCCGCCACGTGTTCGCGCAGCCAATCGTCCAACAGCCGCCAGTCCGCGTCGACGCTCCCGGCCGCTTGCGCCGCGCGCGCCCGCCGCGCGGACACGGCCAGCACGTCGACCGGCGCGCCGAGCACGGCCGCGGCATGGTGCTCGACGTACTGCACGATCTCTTGCCGCTGCTCTGTGGTCTCCACAAGGTCGATCTTGTTGACCACGATCACAGTTCGTCGGCGCCAGTGGTGAAGCAGCAGCAGGAGATCCCGCTCGCTTTCCGGGAACGGCCGATCGGCGGACGTGACGAACAGGACCAGATCGGCGCGGGGCACGAACTCGCGCGTTAGCCGTTCGTGCTCCCGGACCACGGCGTTCGTTCCGGGCGTATCGATGATCGCCATCTCCGCCAAGCGGGGCGCTTCGAGCGGGCGGAGCAGCACGTCCCCGTCGATGCGCGACTCGGCCGCGCCCGCATTGTCGCTGTACACGAGCCACTGGACCTCGGCGGTCGTCGGCGTCACGCCCTCCGTGAGGTACGGACCTTCGAGCAGGGCGTTGATCAAAGCGCTCTTGCCGGCGTTGAACTCACCGACGACGACGACCAGCAGGGGCGCCGCCAGATCGTCGGCCGCTTGGCGCAATCGATGGATCGCGTCGGCCCGCTCGATCGGCCCGTCCAACACGTCGGCCAGATCGGCCAGCGCGGCGCGGATTTCGGCGACGGTGGCGAGCGTGCGCGGATCGAGCCAGAGCGAGCCGGCCGGTGTTGGGCGCATGCGCTGACATCCTTGCGATGGGCGCTCAGCACGTCCGAACCTGCCTCGGCGCGCGGGGAGCACCCTGGCGAAACCCCACCGCGGCATTATAGATGCGGCCCGAGATAGATGCGGCCCGAGATAGATGCGGCCCGCGATAGACGCGGCCCGAGATAGACGCGGCCCGAGGAGACGGCTTCGGGCGGAGGCTGCAGTTGCCGAGCCAGTCAGCAACGCGGTATACTCGCGCCCATGGAAATGGTGACGATCGCTCTTGCCGCGGCGGTGCTGACGGCGCTGGGCTACACGGTGCTCGCGGAGCGCTCGACGTACGCCTCGGTGCGACGGCGCCAATTGGACGCGTGGGCCGCGATCGTCGCCCTGTTCTGCATCCTGTTCCTCGCGTCCGGCGGGCACGATGTCCGCCGCGCGTACGAACGCCGGCTGGCATTGGCGCAGCCGGAGCCGACCGCCGTGATCGCGATTTCCCGGCGATCACCGGTCGTCCTGCGCACCCCGTCGCCGCGGACGAACGCGCGGCCGAACGGTGACGTTGCGCTGTACGTCGCGGCGCCGCCCGCCCCCGAACATACCAGTCAAGACCTGCCGGCCGCCATGCCCGAATCCGCCACGCGCGGCCGCGACCGCACGAGCCGCTCCAGGGTCGACGCGTTCGAGCCATCGGGCGCGCCGCTCGATGACGTCGTCGCGGCGGGGCTGAACCTCTCGGCCGAAGGCACGGGCATTCCGGCGCAGGCCACGGCGTCGCTGGCGGAACCGACCGAGGATCCGCACGTCATCGTCGGCAACCCGCCGCCGCTGGAGATGCCGACGGTGCGAACGACGTTCCCGCTGCCGACGCCGCCGCCGCCCGCCGCGAGCGAGACGCCGACGGCGACGAGCACGCCACAGTGCGGGAACCCGGACGACATCGAGCTCGCGCTGAGCATCCGCGAGGCGCACGCCGACCGCAGCGACGGCGAACTCGTCATCCGCTACCGCATCGAGGTCGGCAACGGCGCGACCTTCCCGGTGACGCTCGCGAACCTGAACATCACGGCCTTGAACAGTTCCGGAGGCAGCGAGACGTATGGCCATGCCACCCGACCGGACATGAGCGTCGGCGCTGGCGGCACGGTGACCCTTGAGGGCGGGCTGCGGCTCGACCGCAGCCCGGGTCCGTTCGGCCGCACGGAGTTGTGCATCTCGCTCGCGGCGGATTCGTGCGGCCGCCGCAGCCGTTACGAAGCGTTCCGGCGCTGCAGCACGGTGAACGGGTTCTGAGCGAGCGAGCGGCCGACCGATCGCCCTTGAGCGAACGCGCTACCCGAGCAGCCGGACGGCCGCGGCGTCCATCGCCCGCGCCAGCTCCACGTCGAGGCGCGTGACGCCCCCGGCGGAGTGGGTCGACAAGCGGACGTCGACCGTACGATAGGCGTTCGACCAGTCGGGATGATGATCGAGCCGCTCGGCGGCAAGCGCCCCGGCCGTCATAAACGCGAACGCCTCGACGAACGACTTGAAGCGAAACGTGCGCTTTAGCTGGCCGTCGTCGTAGCTCCAGCCGGTGAGCGTCGCCAGCGCGGCGGCACGCTCCGCATCCTCCAGCACCGTTGGCGCTGTTCCCATGGCGATCTCCTGACGGGTTCCGCCGGCGGCGGATGCTACAATGGTCGATCGGCGCGCGAGCCCCCACGCCGTGCCGCATTCTAGCGCGACCGCCCGGCAATCGCAGCCCACCGTCCCACTGGTGCCCAATGCCCCTTCCGCTCATCGCCCTCGTCGGTCGTCCGAACGTCGGCAAGTCCACGCTCTTCAACCGACTCGTCGGCCAGCGCCTCGCGATCGTCGAGGACATTCCGGGCACGACGCGCGACCGCTTGTACGCGGCCGGCGACTGGGGTGGCTACGACTACGTCGTCGTCGACACGGGCGGCTTGGCGGAGAACGACGAGCATGCGTACGCGGAATCCGTGCGCAACCAAGCACTCGTTGCGATCGAAGAGGCGGACGTCGTCGTCCTGATGACGGACGCCGGTGTCGGCGTCACCGCCGGTGACGTCGAGGTCGCGCAGATGCTGCGGCGCAGCGGCAAACCGCTCGTGCTGGCCGTGAACAAGGCGGAAAAGCGCACTCGGGCGCTCGAGGCGTCCGAATTCTGGTCGCTGGGCATCGGCGAACCGATCCTGATCTCGGCGATCCAGGGCATCGGCGTCGGCGATCTGCTCGATGTCGCCGTGTCGCACCTGCCGCGCCAGGAACTGGACGCCGCCCCCGATGATCGAATGCGACTCGCGATCATCGGCCGGCCGAACGTCGGCAAGTCGAGCATCCTCAACCGGCTAGTGGGCTCCGAGCGTGCCGTCGTCAGCGCGACGGCGGGTACGACGCGCGATGCGGTCGACACGACTCTGAAGTACCATGGGCAAGAGATCGTCCTGGTCGACACGGCCGGCATCCGCCGGCGTGGCCGCATCGAGCGTGGGATCGAGAAGTACAGCGTGCTGCGGGCGATGCGGGCCCTCGAGCGGGCGGACGTGGCCGTGCTCGTGATCGATGCCGTGGACGGCGTCACGGCGCAGGACGCCCACATCGGCGGCTACCTGCAAGCGGCGGGCGTCGGCGCGATCGTGGCGATCAACAAGTGGGACCTCGTCGAGAAGGACACCGGCACGTCGATCGAGGTGGAACGCCGCGCACGGGACGAGCTGAAGCACCTGGACTACGCGCACTTTGCGTTCATCTCCGCCGTGACGGGGCAACGGGTGATCAAGGTCGTCGAGCTGGCGCTGAGCATCCATGCTTCGCGGCAGCAGCGCGTTTCGACGGCGGAGCTGAACCGTCTGGTGGCGGAATTGCAGGCGCGGCATACGCTGTCGCGCTCGGGACGGCCGCTCAAGATCAAGTACGCCACGCAGGTCAGCACCGCCCCGCCGCACTTCGTGTTGTTCGTGAACGACACGGAGCTGGTCCACTTCAGCTACGAGCGCTACGTGATCAACCAGATCCGGGAGCGCTTCGGCTTTGCCGGCACTCCGATCAAGCTGACGTTCCGCTCCGGCGACAAGCGCGAGGAAACCGATGCGAAGGCGCGGCGCGGTCATCCGCGACCCAGTTCACGGTGACATCGAACTGACCGGCGAGGAGCTCACGCTCCTCGACACGCCGGACATGCAGCGGCTGCGCGGGGTGCGCCAACTCGGGATGGCGTACCTCGTGTTTCCCGGCGCCCAGCACACGCGATTCGAGCACAGCCTCGGCACGCTGCACGTCGCGCAGCGGATGATCGACGCGATCAACCGCAGCCGCGAGCGCGCCCCGCTCGAACGGATTGGCGTCGCGGCGGATGAGGCGCGGATCCTGCGCGCCGCGGCGCTGGTGCACGACGTCACGCACATCCCGTTCGGCCACGGCATCGAGGATCAGAGCGGCATCCTGGCGCGCCACGACAGCCCGGAGCGCTTCCGGCGCGCGCTGGCAGCGGACACGGCGCTCGGCGCCGCGTTGGACGCGATGGGGATCCGCCGCGAGGTGTTGGCGGTGCTCTTGCCGCCCGGGGACGGCAACAGCCCGACCGTGCCGCCGTACTGGCGTGAGATCCTGTCGGACACGATCTGCGCGGACATCCTGGACTACCTAAAGCGTGACGCGTACTTCACCGGCCTCAACCTCCTATACGACCCGCGCGTCCTGCAGTACTTCATGGTCGATCGCGCCTCGGGCCACCTGTATGTCGATGTCGCCAAGCGCGGCCTGATGCGGGAGGACATCGTCTCGGAGCTCGTGCGGGTGCTGGAGGCGCGCTATTTCTTCAGCGAGCGGGTCTACTACCACCACGCGAAGATCGCCGCCTCGGCCATCATGGCCGCCGCGGTAGAGAACGCGTTGCTCGAGGGTGGCATGGCGCCCGAGGCGTTGTATGGCCAGACGGACGAGAGCCTTCGGCCGCTCCTGGCGCAGCACCCGCCGCCCGAGGGCGCGGCGCTTCGTCGGCAGAACGAGCTGCTGGACCGCTTGGCCAGCCGGCGCTTGCTGAAGCGGGCGTGCGTCTTTCCGCGCTACGCCAACGAAGCGGTGCAAGAAGCGCTCGTCGATCGCTTCTTCGCGCCCGGACGGCATGCCGAGCGGGCCGCGTTCGAGGCTGCGGTTGGGGACGGTCTTGTCCGGCGCGGAATGACGGAGGCGCCGCTCGTGGTGCTATACTGCCCGGCACGGCGCATGCAGCTCAAAGAAGCGCAGACGCACGTCCGGTTCCCCGGCGCCTCGACCGTCGAACCCCTTTCCGTCCACCACGAGCGCGTTCCGCGCCTCGCGGACCTCGAGCGCAGCTACCGCGACTTGTGGAAGCTGTACGTGCTGGCCGGCACCGACGACTGGACGGTGTTGGCCACCATCGGCGAAATCGTTCGCGAGCTCCTCCCGGATGCGGTCAACGTGTACCGGCCCAAGGACGCCTGAACGAGCGCTGGAGCGGAGCGCGGCATGTGCGGGGTCATCGGCTTCTACTCACCCTCTCGTGACGGCCTCGACGATATCGTCAACGGCCTCTTTCAGATGCAGCACCGCGGGCAGGATGCGTGCGGCATCGTGATGTCGGACGGGGAGCAACTGCGCCTGCACCGCAGCCTCGGCTATGTGCGCGAGGTGTTTCACAGCCGACCTGCGCCGGAGTTCGCCGGCCGGATGGGTATCGGGCACGTGCGCTATCCGACGCAGGGCGGCAACCGCCCGGAGAACACGCAGCCGCACCTCGACGCCCGGCCGGGCGGCCCAGCCCTCGCGCTGTGCTCGAACGGCGACGTCGTGAACTATTGGGCGCTTCGGCAGATGCTCGAGGCGCGCGGCGTGGCGTTCGAAGGCACGAACGACGGCGAGCTGATGCTTCGGCTAGTCGCGACGTGGCACGTCGTGGACGGGCTGACGATCGTGGAAGCGCTCCGCAAGCTGCAGGTGGAGGTGAAGGGCGCCTACAGCGCGTGCCTGCTGACCGTCGATCGCCTCTACGCGTTTCGCGATCCGTGGGGCGTCCGCCCGCTCTCTTTCGGCCAATGCGACGGCGACTGGGAGGTCGCCAGCGAGACCGTGGCGCTGGACATCAACCGCATGGATCTCGTCGACGAGGTGCATCCCGGCGAGATCATCGTCTTTTCGCCGAACGGCGTCGAGCGGCTGCCGCATCCGGACGTCGTCGGCGCGCGGGACGGGCGCCTCACGCCGGCGCACTGCGTCTTCGAGCACGTGTACTTCAGTCGGCCCGACGCGCTCGTGTACGGCCGCTATGCCTATGACGTCCGCAAGCGGATCGGCGCTTGGCTTGCGCTGCACGACCCCGTCACGGCCGATCTGGTGGTGCCGGTGCCGGACAGTTCGAACGCCGTGGCGCTCGGCTACGCGCAGGCGTCCGGCCTGCCGTACGAGCTGGGCCTTGTACGAAACCACTACATC
Source organism: Ardenticatenales bacterium (assembly GCA_039931375.1). Taxonomy (GTDB): domain Bacteria; phylum Chloroflexota; class Anaerolineae; order Epilineales; family Epilineaceae; genus Avedoeria. The sequence continues at coordinate 374 of JBDTSC010000008.1, read as the reverse complement.
GGCCGCACCTTCATCCGGCCCCAACAGTCGCGCCGCGACGATGGGGTGAAGATGAAGTTCAACCCCGTCCGCCACCTGTTCGAGGGGCGGCGAGTCGTCCTGGTGGACGACTCGATCGTCCGCGGTACGACGAGCCGCAAATTGGTGCGCATGATCCGCGGCGCCGGCGCGCGGGAAGTGCACCTGCGCGTCGGCAGCCCGGTCACGGCGAACCCGTGCTTCTACGGCATCGACACGCCGACCCGCGCCGAGCTGATCGGTAGCCACAAGAGCGTCGAGGACATCCGCGAGTACCTCACGGCCGACTCGCTGCGCTACATCTCCGTCGAGGGGCTCAAAGAGTGCGTCGGCGATCGGAACGACTTCTGCATGGC
>JBDTSC010000007.1:0-29816 GCA_039931375.1 Ardenticatenales bacterium | reverse complement strand
TCGCCACGCCGGCCACCACACCCACACCTGCCGTCATCACGACGAGCTTCTTCATATCCGTTCGATCTCCTTGTGATCTCTGGTGGAAACGAGCACTGCATCCACGGGGGCTACGAGGACCGGAATGCGGCGGATCTTCACCCACCGGCGGCGTCCAGTGTACGGCGGCGTGCCCGGACGCACCATGGGCCAACGGGCGCATCGGCGGCCGAATCGCTACGCCTTTGGTCGTACCCGAGGCTCGTCAAAGGGTCAGGGCGCCGCCGTGGCCGTCCCTTCATCCACCGCGGCGCCGACGGTGTCCGTCACCACGGACGTCGCCGTCGCGTCCTCGATCGGCGTCGGGGCGTCCGGCGTGTAGTCCGTGAGCGGGTCGTCCGCGCGGCCCGTCGGGCGGCTTTCGAGCAGTTGCACCTGGGCGCTGGCCATGTAGTAGGCCTCGCTGTTCTTGTCCGCGAGGCGCAGGATGCTCTGGAAGTCGCTGTAGGCGGAGTCGAACCGCCCCAGCGTGTAGTTGAGCATGCCGCGGTTCTGCCAGGCGCTGATGTTGTTGTCGATCGAGATCGCCTTGTCGTAGTCCGCGACGGCTTTGACATTGTCGCCCAGGTTCTGGTAGGCGAAACCGCGGTTGCCGTACGCCTGCGACATCTGGTCGTTGATCGCGAGCGCCTCCGTCAGCTTGTCGATCGCCGCCGCGAAGTCGTCCTGGTCGATGTACACACGGCCGATGTTCGCGATCGCTTCCGCGTAGTCCGGCTTGAGCGCGAGCGCCTCGTCGAGGTCCTTGCGCGCCTCTTCGCGCCGGCGCACGTTGATGAACGCCACCGCCCGGTTGTTCAGCACCTCGTAGCGATGGTAGCCCTCGGGCGGCTTGTCGCCCGCCAGATCGAGCGACTTCGTGCAGTCGCCGATCGCCTCATCGTGAAACGTCAGCGCGTCGTTGGCGATGCAGCGGTTCGCGTAGGCGAACGGCAGGTCCTGGCCCTTGGCGATCGCCCGATCGAACTGCATGAGAGCGCGTTCGTAGTTCCCTTCCGCCAGATCCTTCTGGCCGGTGATCAGCGGGTTGCGCAGCGCGCCGCACCCCGTCGCCGCTAGGGCGAGCGCGGCGGCGGCGACGGCGGCGGCCACGGAGGCGGCTACGGAGGCGGGGCGGCGTTGAATCATCCACATCGCGGGTTCACTCCAGCATCGAGGTCTCGTCGGCCCGGGGCGCGGGCGGCTGGCCGGTCGTCGACCGCGCGTCGTTCGTCGAGCGGTGCGCCGAAGGGCCGTGCGCGCGGGCGCCGGATAGCGGGGCAAGCGCCCCACGTCTGGAGTGATGGTGCCATCCGCCATCGTCCGAGGCAATGCGCCGATGGTCGTAGCACGCCCGCCTGGCGGCGGGTTGGACGCATGCGCCTCGTTCCGAGGGGGGCCAATGGTCGTACTCCGCCTCGCAAGCCCCCGGGAACACACCGCCTACGGCATCCCCATGCCCACCGCAGGCACCGTTCGGCGGTGCCAGACCATCGCGATCAGCGCCCAGCTGACCTCGACCGCGATCAGCCACAGCCGCCAGGCGACGACGACGCCGAGCGCGATCGCGCTCGACCCGTAGATCGGCGTGAACAACAGCACCATCCCGATGTCTTTGACGAGCCCGGCTAGCGGCAGCGGGCCGAGCAGGTTCCCGAGCGCGAGCGTCAGCGCGCCGATGCCGACCGCCTCGGCCAGCACGCCCGGCGGCGCGGGGCTGACGGCGCGCATGAACGCGTACAACGCGACGCCGGACAGAACGAGGACGCCGAGCGCCCGCACCTGCCAGCCGCGGAGCGCGCCCGCGGGCAGCGCGGGCAGCGCGGCGCCGTCCGCCTGGCGGCCCATCAGCCGCGCGGCCAGCCCGACGAGTCGCCGAAATACGGCGGGCTGGACGGCCGCGATCCCAAGGGCGCCGGCCGCCACGAGGGCGAGGACGCCCGCGGGCGGCGCGCCGGCGGTCAGCGGCAGCGTCGCGCCGTACAACACCAGGCCGGCGACGCCGAGGACGACCCACTCGACGGTCATGCCGGCGCCGACGGCCAGGGCGTCCGCCCGGCCGTACGCCGCGAGGCGACCGAGCGGCACCCAGATCCCCCCCGGCACCACATGGGCCAGCGCGGCGAACGCGTACCGCTTGGCGTGCTGCGCCGGCCGCGCCTGCACCCCGAGCGACTCGACGATCCGCCGCCACGTGTCCAGCATGAGCCAGGCGCCGGCGGTCTGTACGATCCAGGCCGCGGCGAGCCAGGCGGGCGCCAGGTGGAAGGCGGTGCGCAGCGTGTCCGCGACGCGGCCGATGTCGTGGCTCAGCTGCTGAACGACCACGACGAGCGCGGCCACCGCCAGCAGCAGGCCGATGGCGGTGCGCGCCCCCCGGCGGCGCAGCACGCCGCCGACGATCGATCCGAGATGCGTCAATCGAGCACCAGGCGCGTGCCGTTCGGCGGCGGCGGGTACATGTGACGGTGCTCGTACAGCCAGGCCGGCAAGGCCATCACCGCCTCGCCCTGGGCGTGGGCGGCGCAGGCGATGAACTCGCGCTTGGCGGCAAGCCACGGGATCGGGAGCGCGCTGAGGGCGTTCAGCGCCGCGTTGCCCGTGCCCTTGACCAGGGCGCGCACGTTGCGGCCGCGGTACGTGGGCCAAACGTTCGCGGTCGCGACCTCGGCCACGCGATAGTGGGACGCCTCGAGCAGGCGGCGGACCTCGAACGGCGCGTACTCCCGCTGGTGGCGGCCGTAGATGCCGTAGCCGCTGTACGGGAACTCCGTCGGGCGGTTGAAGAACATGTTCACCAGGCGCTTGATATTGATGAAGTTCGGCACCGTGATAAACATCAGGCCGCCCGGCGCCAGGACGCGATGGCTCTCGGCCAGCGTCTGGCTCGGGTTGTAACCCAGGTGCTCGAGCGTCTCCATGAACAGGACCACGTCGAACCGGTCGTCCGGGTACGGGAACGGGTCGCGCTCGATGTTGAACACCCGCACGTCGATCGTCCGCCGGGACGGCGGGCCGGCGCCGCTGGGCACCTCGAGGACAACGCGGCCCTCCGGCCGGCGCGGCGCATCGCCCGGCCATGAACCCGCCTCGACGCTGACCGCGGTCACCTCCGCGTCGAACGCCGCGTGCACGAGGGCCGTGAAGAAGTAGGGTGCGGCGCCCAGCTCGAGGATCCGCAGCGGCCGACCGACGACCGGCGGGGCGTAGCGGTCGATCAGGCGCAGGCTGAGCGCGGCGGACTTGGCGTGCAGCCAGGCGTACTTCTCCAGGTCGGCGCGCGCCCGCACCAGCAGGTCACCGTCCAGGGTGTCCTCGACGATCCGGACCTGTCCGAGCCAGCGAGCCAGATCCGCCGGGCGCTGCGCCAGGCGGAGCACATCGGTGTTCATCGCCAACCTTTCCTTAGTGTCCCGCGCGTCGGTCCCGCACGCCGTCGACCAGACCGCGCACGTACGCGGCGCCCGTCGTCGAACGGCCGGCGGCAAGGCTGCGGACGATCGTGCGGCCCAGGCTGAGCGCGCGATAGACCACGATGAAGGCGCGCTGCGCCCCGCGGGTGTTCGCGAGATAGTACGGCACGCTCGAGCGCGCCAAAAGGTACGCCTGCGCGGGCGTGCCGACGCCCGTCGAGGCGGCGACGTGGTGGGCGATCCGCGCGCTCGGGACGTGGGCCAACCGGAAGCCGGCGGCCCGCGCGCGCAGGCAGAGGTCGTGGTCCTCGTAGTAGACCCGGTAGCGCTCGTCGAACAGGCCGATGCGCTCCCATAGCGCGCGCCGCGCCAGGAAGCAGCAGCCGTTCGCCCAGTCGATGTCGTACGGGCGGTCGGACGGCGGGTGGGCTGTCGTGTCGCGCGCGGCTAGCGTCCAGCCGCGGCGGAATCCAGCCGACGGCCAGACGACGCCCGCCGGCTCGACGTACGTGACCGTCGGCGCGGCGATGCCCAGCGGCCCGCGGCGCGCCGGGCGGCCGGCGATCGCGGCCGGCGCGATCTCGGCGACGAGCGCGCCGGCGTACAGCTCCGTCAGCAGCGTCGGCGCGGCGACGGTGTCGTTGTTCACCACCAGCGTCCACGCCGCCCCGTCGTCCAACGCACGCCGCAGCCCGGCGTTCGCGCCGGCGGCGAAGCCCACGTTGATCGGCAGCGCCACGATCGCCGCCGCCGGGTGCGCCGCGCGGATCGCATCGACCGAGCCGTCCGTCGAGCCGTTGTCGACGACGACGACGCGGTGCTCGACGCCGGCGGGAAGCCGCATGGCGGTTAGGCTCTCGAGGCAGCGTAGGGTCAGCTCCCGGCGGTTCCAGTTCAGGACGACGCTCGCCACGATGGCCGGCGGCGCGGCGGCTTGGCGCGAAGAGGCCGGGTGCGCCGCTAATACGCGGCGCGCGGCGGAGCCACTGGAGGCGGCGGGCGCCGCGGCGCGAAGGGGCGCGGCGGGCGCCGTCGGAGAGGCGGCGGCGGTCGTGTGCATCGTGCGCATCGTCGGTGGGGCCTGGCGCGCGCTAGAAGCCCTGGCGGTCGAAGAACAGCTTGAACATCGCCATCTGATCGACCAGGCTGCGGCTACGGTAGCAGTTGAGGAGGCAGGGCGCCGTGCACGGCTTCATCTTGTCCCGGACCGTCTGCGCTTGCGCCGACTCCCAGATCTTGCGCGGGTGCGTCGTGCGGACGTTGCCCACCAGGTCGTCGACGGTGTAGCAGAAGTTCACGTCGCCGCGCGGGCCGATGTTGAACGTGCTGTAGCGGACCATGCACTCGTCCGGGCGCGGATGCGACGACGGGTCGCGGAAGTAGTACTGCATCGCCACGAGGTGCTCGTCCGGGTTCCAGACCGCCATCCCCGCCCGCTTGAGGTCGCGTACGGCCTCGAGGGCATCGCGGATCGCATCCGGGTCGCGCGGCCAGTGCGGGTTGCGCTCGAACCAGGCCGGGTCGACGCCCTCGTCGGTGGCGAACGTCGGGTAGAGCGGCTGGAAGAGGACGCGGTCGACGCCGAGGCCGAGGGCCCACTCGGCGGTGGCGGCCATGTCGCGGTACGTCTCCTCCATGATGATGGACGCGATCCCGAGGACAATGCCCGGGTCGCGGCGCAGGTTCTCGACGGCCTGGACGCAGCGGTCGAACAGCGGCACGCCCCGGCACCGGTCGTGGACGTCGCCGCGCAGCGTGTCGATCGAGATCGACAGGAAGTCCGGGCCGACCTCGCGGATCCGGTCGCAGGCGGACGGTGTGAGGTACATCCCGTTGCTGGACATCTTGGTCTTGATGCCGATGTCGCGGCAGTGCGCCAGGATGTCGAACATCCCGCGCTTCTGGAACGGCTCGCCGCCCGAGATGACGATGAAGAACGGACCGAGCCAGGCGCGCAGGTCGTCGAGCACGCGCTTCCACTCGTCGACGTCCAGCTCGTTGTGCGCCTGGAGCTTCCAGATGTCGCACATCGTGCAGCGGGCGGCGCAGGCGTCCGTGATGATCACCGACACCTTGTCCGGCTTGCCGATCGCGCGATCGAGCCCGTAGCTGGCGCGCAGCTTGAGGTGGTTGACGCCCTGCGTGGCGGCGAACCGGATGTCCGAGAGCTGAATGTCGGTGCGCATGGTCAAACCCTGTCTGCTGAGGTGGACGAAGCGAACACTCTGCCAGACGCCGTCGAGGCCGCGACCGTTCCGTCCGCGGGACGGACGATCATAGCGCCGGCCGCGCCGCGCCGAAGCACCAGGCCAGCTTGGTCGCGTACACGGCCGGCGCCGTGAGCGGATAGCGCCGCCCCGGACGGCCCGGCCCGTACAGCCGAGCCGTCGCGACGGCGGCGATCGCGGGCGCGAGGACGTTGAGCGCGAGCGGGCGATAGAGCCACTCCGGTCCGCCGAACACGTCCGGGTGCCGCTGCCGCACGCCGACCATCCATCGGCCGCTCATATACCAGTGCCGCCACATGTCGCCGGCCGTCGTGCGGGTCGGTCGATGCCAGACGCGGGCGGCTGGTTCCAGGAACGAGCGATGGCCGGCCGCGCCGAGGCGGATCGTCCAGTCGATGTCCTCGCCGCAGCGCAGCCCGGGATCCATCGCGCCGACGTCGTCGACCGCGGCGGCGCGGACGCTCAGGTTGAGCGTCGGCAGGAAGGGCCGCGGGCCGGCCGAGAGGTTCGCGTCCACGTTGTGGAACATCGAGAGGTTGTCCGCCAGTTGCCAGTACGGGGCGTCGTCCCACTGGACGGCGCCGCCGACGACGGTCTCGCCGGCCGCATGCCGGGCCAGATGTGCGGCCAGCCAGCCGGGCTGGGCCTCGCAGTCCGCGTCGATGAAGACATAGACATCGCCCGAGGCCGCTTGGATCCCTCGATTGCGCGCCCCGGCGGGCCACTCCGGACGCTCCGTGTACAACAGGCGCACCCGCCGCTCGCCGGCCAGGCGCCCGGGCGTGTCGCGGCCCACGACGATGATCTCGTGCGCCGTCGCGTCCGTCTGCGCCAGCACGCTGCGCACCGCGCGGTCGACGACGGGCGAGTCGAGGTTCGGGATGATCACGGAAGCCCTCACGGCGCGGCCGCCGTCCGCGGGTCCGCGGGCGTCAAAGCCGCGGCGTCGGCAGCGACGTCGACGAGCCGCTCGAGCGCATCGACGTACGCGCCCCAGCCGATCCGATCGCGCGCGCCGACGGCGCCCGCGCGCAGCCGCGCCGCGAGCCCCGGTTCGGTCAGCAGCCGGACGATGGCGGCGGCCAGGGCGGCGGGCTGTTCCGGCGGCACCACCAGCCCGGCCTCGCCGTCCACGACGACCTCGGGGAGGCCGCCGACGGCCGTGACGATCATCGGCACGCCGTGTTCGATCGCCAACGTCAGCACGCCGCTCGACGTCGCGGCCCGGTAGGGCAGCACGACGGCCGCGGCGGACCGGAAGAGGTCCGCGACCCGTTCGTTCGGCACGTAGGCGTCCAGCAGCGTGACCGCCCCCGCCACGCCGAGGCGCTCGGCCTGCGCCGCGAAGACGGCGGCCGGCTGCCAGAACTCGCCGGCGACGACCAGGCGCAGGTCCGGCACGGACCGGCGCGCGATCGCCAGCGCGTCGATGAGAACGTCGAGGCCCTTGTAGGGCCGGACGAGGCCGAAGAACAGCAGGCTCGGGGCCGTGTCGGCGCGCGTGTCGCCGTCGGGCGTTGCGTCCACCGCACCCAGATGGTGCAGCGGCAGCGCGGCGCGCGCGACGGCGCCCTCGCCCGCCGCGGCGCGCCCGACGAGGTCCTGGACGACGGCGACGAGCGGGGTGGCGTGGACGAGCCACCCGTCGCCGCGGGCCAGGGCGAGGCGGGTGAGGATGCGGGACAGGCGGCCGGGACCGTCGTGCGGCAGGACGTTGTGGCAGATGAAGACGATCGGCGGACGGCCGTGGCCGCGGCGGCCGAGGAGCGCGGACAGTCCGACGACGAACGGCGCGAAGAACGGCACCCACCACACCACGATCACGGCGTTCGGCCGGGCGCCGCGGATGTGCCGCGCCGCGCGCAGCCAGCTCGGCGGCCAGAGCGGGCGGACGAGCGGTTCGGACGGCACGGCCAGGGGCGCGCCGGACGGGTCCGTCGTCGTCCGGCCCGGGAACAACCAGGCCGGATAGAGGCCGCGGTACGTCAGCAGCGTCACCGCATGCCCGCGGCGGACGAGCGCCCGAGCCAGCAGCGCGGTGTGTTGGGCGATGCCGCCGCGAAACGGCCAGACCGGGCCGACGACGACGAGCCGCATCGCCGCTGGGGGAGGGTTAGGGCTGGTCAAGCCGGAAGCCATAGCCCCGGATCGTCACGACGTAGCTGTGCCGCGCGTCGATCTCCGCCAGCCGCTGGCGCACCCGCTTTACGAGCGCATCGATCGAATCGTCGCTGACCCCGTCGCGTTCGATCTCGGGCCAGACGGCGGCGATGATCGCTTCGCGCGGGACGAGCCCGCCGTCCGCGTCCATGAGCACCTTGATGAGCGCGAGCTGTTGGGCGGAAAGCGGCGGCGCGAGGACGTGGCCGTTCACGAAGATGTGCATCGTGTCCGGATCGATCCGGATGCCGCGGCCGGCGAACGTGAGCGGCGCCGTCGCGTCCGCGTCGACGTACCAGAGCTTGTAGCGCGCGGCGATCGAGATGTCGTCCCCGTCCTTGAGGGGCCGCGGCTCGCCGGTCACCGGTTGACCGTTCAGCCACGTACCGTTCTTGCTGTTGTTGTCGTCGAGCACGTAGCCGCGCCCGGAGCGGCGGACGGCGGCGTGGTGGCGCGACACGGAGCGGTCCGGCAAACAGATCGCGCACTGTTCGTCGCGGCCGATCACCACCGAATCGCGGCCGGCCAGCGGCCAGGTGCGTTCCTGGTCGCCGTCGCGCAGGACGAGCATCGCCCCTTCTTCTGCCATGCGGACCTCCCTCCCGGCTCATCCGACGGGCGTCGGGACTATAGCACGCTCGCGGCGCGCGAACGTGGGCGCGGGCTTGACGGGAGTGCCGTTGGCACCGTACGCTGCCAGCATGGTGAACCTCGAACCGGGCCTCGTGCTGCGCGAGCGATATCGGTTGCTCGAATGCATCGGCCAAGGGGGCGCCGGGACGGTGTGGCGCGCCGAGGACCTGCGGCTGTCGGGCCGGATCACGGCCCTCAAGGCCATCCTACCCGAGTACGGCGGCGCGGACGTCCGCCGCGAGCGCCAGGCCCAATTCCACGCCGAGGCGAGCGTCCTGGCCCGGCTGGACCACCCCGCCCTGCCGAAGGTCTCCGACTACTTCGAGGACGACGGCACCGACATCCTGGTCATGGACTTCGTCGATGGGCCGGATCTGCGCCAGGTCATCGACGCCGCGCTCGCGGCGGGCGAGCTGCTCGACGTCGACCGCGTCGTCGGCTGGGCGGAGCAGCTGCTGGACGCCGTGACCTACCTGCACGCCCAAACGCCGCCCGTCCTGCACCGGGACATCAAGCCGGCGAACATCAAGCTGGTCGCTGGCGAGCGGATCAAACTGGTCGACTTCGGCCTGGTCAAGCCGCTCGATCCGGCCGATCCGCGCACGCTCACCGTCGCCCGCGGCGTCGGATCGCTGCCGTACACGCCGCTCGAGCAGTACGCCGGCGACACGGGCCACACGGACGTGCGGTCCGATGTGTACGCCGTAGGCGCCACGCTGTACCACCTGTTGACGGGCCGGCCGCCGGACACCGCGCAGGATCGCTTCCTACTACCGAGCGCGCTGGCCCGCCCGCGACGGTTGAACCCGGAGATACCGGCCCGCGTGGAGTCCGCGATCCTGAGCGCGATGGCCCTCCACCCGGAACGACGGCCGCCCACGGCGGAGGCGCTCAAAGCCCTGCTGGTCGGCGACGCGCCGCTTGTCACGGCGGTCGAGGTCGGCACGTCCTCCGTGGCGTGGCAGCACGCGATCTGGGAGAACGCGGGGCTGATCGCCCTCGTGTCCCTGCTCTTCCTGCTCACCGTCGTGGCGACGTGGCAGGCGACGGCCGCGAGCGCACCGACGGCTACGGCAACCGCCAGCCCGCAGGCCACCACCGCCGCGCCGCGCGCCACGCCGACGGCGCCAGCGGCAGCAGCGCCAACAGGAAGCTGACGATGGGCGCCTGGTAGGCCGGATTCCAACTCCGCGGCCAAAGGCCGGCGCCGTCCGGCAGCCCTTCGGGCACGCGCAGCCCGCCGACCAGCACGAGCAGGTAGCCGGCCAGCCCGCATGCCAGGCTGAGCAGGAACAAGCGGACGACGCGCGAGGGCACGCGCGGCCCGACGCCGGCGCCGAACACGACCACGCCCGCGAGCAGGATGAGTGTCAGGCTGAGGAGGAGAATGCTCCAATCCGCCGGCAGTCGGGTGATCGCCAGCGGTTCAGGCCCGTTGACGTTCGGCGCTGCGTCGAACACGGACGCGCTGACGTGGACGACCAACGGCGCGCTCGAGAGGCTGTTCTCCAGGACGGCGGTGATCTCGATGTCCCCCTGGCGATCCGCCGGCATCGTCACCGTGGCGCGGCCGTCGATCGTCTGGCCCACGACGTCGCGCAGGTAGACGTCTTCGGCCGGGTCGAACCCGCGGACGGTGACGGTGGTCCCGTCCGGCACGGCGTGTCCGTTCGCGTCGTGGATCTCGCCGGTGCGGACCGTGATGCGGCCGCCGCGCGCGACCACGGCGTCCGGCCGGCCGCCGACGAGGCTGATCTCGATCACCTGATCGGCGGCCGGCCTGAGCTGGGCGGCCAGATCGTAGCCGGCGCCTGGCACAGCCACCGGGCTGGCCCCGACCGCCACCTCGTCGCCGAACACGGCGCGCACGGCGACGCGGACGAACGGCTCGCCCGGGCTGTAGACGGCGTAGTAGGCGGACAAGCGCGCGATGTCCGTCGCGTCGAGTCCGTATGGGGCATCGAACGCGACGGCCACCAGCCGCTGCTTGGACGGCTCGCTCAGGCGGGACTGCAGAAACAGACGCGGTGCGTCGGAGCCGGGCGCTTCGCTCGGTCGGACGTCGCGCATGAAGAACACGATCCAGTCGGCCCGGTCGACCCAGCGATCGACCTCGGCCAGCCGTTCGCCGGCGAGCGGCGGCAACAGCGTCGGGTTGTTCTCGGCCTGGATGCGACCCGTGGCCGCCAGCCAGCCGCGCAGCTCGCGCGCCGTCACGACGCCGACATCGTCTTCGGACGCAACGCGGCGGGTGCCCGAGCCGGTCGGACCGTACGTCCGCAGGCACGTGTCGCGCACCTGATCCGGGTCGAGCACCCGCTGGACCGGGCACTCGGCGCAGTCCCGCGCTTCGCGCGCGTCGACGACGAACAGGATGCGATCGCCGACCTGCGGCGACGGCACCGGCGCGCGCCCGCCGCCCGCGGCCGGCGGCGCGAAGAGCGTCAGCGCGGCGCGCGCGACGGCCTGCGTCTCGTCGCCGCCCAGGCCCGTCGCGGCGGGCGCGGTTTCGGCATCGACCGTGACGGCTGTGAGCGACGCCGCGCCCGGGTAGAGGCCGAGCTTACGGGTGATCACGCGGCGCAGCGCGCCGTCGACCGCCTCGCGGACGTTGTCGTCCTCGGTGTAGGCCGCCGCGAGCCAGTCGATCGCTTCGCGCACCTCCGACGCCGTCACGGTCGGATCCGTCGGCACGTCGAAGCCCGACAGGTTGAGGGCGTCGTTGCCGGCAAGGAGCGCCTCGCGCACGACCCGTCGCACGTTGAACGCGCCGCCGGTCGAATCCGCGTAGCGGCGCACGCCGGGCAGCCCGAGGCCGGGGCTGATCAGCAGCCCGCCGCCGGTCCGCCACGCATCCAGGGACGGCATCTGGCCGCGCAGGTACGCCAGGCCGGTGCCGTCCAGCGACAGCGGCCGGTCGATCTGTCGCTGCACGCCGCGAAACCGGACATGGGTCGTGACGATCGCGTCGGCGACGTGATCGCTGTTGTCGCGCGGCTCGACGACGGCGACGAACGGCACCAGTTCCGTGCGCTGCAGGTCCTCGAACGCGCTTTCGACGATCGGCAGCTCGTCCGTCTGGCTGCGGTCGGCGCGTCCGACGCCCGGGAAGTGGCCGACCGCGACGGCAACGTGGCCGTCGCTTCCCCGGTGGATGCCCCCGACAACGGCGCGCCCGAGCTTGGCCACCCACGACGGGTTGCCGCCGAACGCACGCGCCCCGAGGTCGCCCGAACTGCCCGGCCGAGGCTGGTCGAGGACGTCGAGGTTGGGGCCAAGCCACAGGTTGACGCCGACGGCGCGCAGCTCGCGACCGAGCACCTCGCCGACCCGGCCGGCCAGCACGGGATCCCAGGCCGCCCCGAGCGCCATCGCGCTGGGCAACGGCGACATGCCGCCCTGCAATGGGCTGCCTGGCTGCGTACCGGCCTCGCTGTCGATGGCGATCCACAGCGGGACGAACCGTTCGCGGCGCGCCGCGCGCGCCTGCAGCGCGTTCGCCAGGGTCGCGACTTGGCGCGGCGTGTCGGGCGCGTCGCCGAAGTTCCCGGCCTGCCGTTCGAGGAGGACGCCGCCGATGCCGGCGTCGACGAGCTGCGCGATCGCGCGGCCCTCGACCGCCTGGCCTCGGAACGGGACGATGAAGAGCTGGCCCACGCGCTCCGCGGGCGACATCTCGGCGATCAGCGCTTCGACCGGCCCGGCGGCGCGGGCGCGCGATGCGCCGAGCAGGCCAAGCGCGATGGCGCCCACGAGGGCGGCGCCGCGGCGGAATCGAGGGAACGTCATGGCCCGATAGGATAGGGCAGGCGCGGACGAACGCCAGGATCACGCCGAGCGCGAGGCCGATTTCGCGCCACCATCGCGGCCAACCGTATCGAACGACATTCAAGCGACGTTAAAGCGACTGCCTCTGAATATTTTCCTCGTCGCAACATGTCCGGGACGGTCCCGGCGACGCCGCACCGCGGCGCGGCCGGTGCAGGTCGAGCATTGGACTCGGGACTTTTTTTTCGAGGCCCGCGTTGCAGAACGGGCCGTCCAATTTTGGGGTGCGCGGGTCGATCGAACGTGACGAAGTGAACCGAATGCGGTGGTCGAGCCACCAGGCGCGGGATCTCGCGAGATCTCGCAGGAAGCACGGCGCATTCGAATTCAGGCAACTTGTCCCTATGCTTGGCCGCTGAAGCGCACGGTTGACGCGCACCGCCAACGTGCGTTAATGTATTTGTAACCGGAAGGTTGCCGTTGGCCACGCCCAAGCTAGACTTGGGCCATCGCAACGCCTCGAGGAGGAGGCGGTCGGGTGCGAAGCGGCCAATCTTGGTCGACGGCGGTGTTAAGCAGTCGACGGCGTGGAAGAAAAAAGAGAGAGGCGCCTGGCGACGAGTCCTGGGTCTGCCCCTGCCCGAGCTCTGACGGGACCGCGCGCCGGCGCCTCTCGACCGTGCATAACGGTGGTGGGAATTTGGGCGTTACGCACGGTTGCCGATTGCGACTTCATATCCGAGACGATTCGAGTGTTCGCCGCTCGCCGCGGCCCCCAATGCCGGAGACGGCCAAAGGGAACGAACGCGGCGCGCGTCCAGCACGTCCGGGGCCCGGTTGCTCCGCTCGTGTGCTCGGGTCCCACTGACGATCGGACGGGGCAGACCCCGGTCGTCGTTCCCGCTCATCCTCCCGAGCGGCGAACGAAACGTGGAGGAACAGGCATGAGCCACCGAAACACCGTTGCGATGTGGACCGCGGGCGCGGCACTACTAACCCTGGTCGGCGCGTCGAGCGTCACGTACGGCGCGGGGCCTGAAGCCCGTCCCATCGGCGCGGTGCCGCCGCCGTGGTCCGTCGATGCGAGCGGCCGCCCAGGCGTCGTAGGTCCGATGGACGATCGGTCCAACGCGCCGGACGCGTCGCTCGGCGCACAGCGGTCCGTCGCGCCGGACGCGGCGCTGCAGAGCGACGAGAACCCCGGCTACGTCCCAAACCGCCTGATCGTCGGCTTCCGGCCCGAGGCGACGGATGTGTACAAGCGCACGATCAACGAGAAATACGGCGGCCAGGTGATCGACCAGATCGGCGCGCTGAACATCCAAGTTCTGCGGGTGACGAACCCTGACCTGCTCACCCAGGTGCGGGCGTACCAGTCCGAGGCGCAGGTATCGTTCGCCGAACCGGACTATATCGCCCACACGATGGGCGAGCCAGACCACCTGGCGCCGATCCTAACGTCGTTGGCGCCGGAACGGGATGATCACGCGCGGCCGCGCTCCCGCCTCGACCTCCTCTTCACCCCCAACGACCCCTATCTGAGCCAACAGTGGCATCACGCCAAGATCGAGTCGGCCGGCGCCTGGGATCGTCAGCGCGGCGCCGGGGTGACGATCGCGATCGTCGATACCGGCACGAACTGCAACCATGCGGACCTGGCGGGCAAGTGCGTCACGGGCTATGATTATGTCAATCACGACAACAACCCGGCGGACGATCAAGGCCACGGCACGCACGTCGCGGGCATCGCGGCCGCGGTGACGAACAACGGCGTCGGCGGGGCCGGCGTCGGCTGGGACAGCATGGTCATGCCGGTGAAGGTGCTCGATCGCACCGGCAACGGCGGCCATTCGGCGATCGCCAGCGGCATCACGTACGCGGCCGATCACGGGGCGGACATCATCAACATGAGCCTCGGCGGCGCGTTCACGTCGTCCGCGCTGCGCACCGCCGTCGAGTATGCGATCAGCCACGGCGTCGTCGTCGTGGCGGCGGCGGGCAACGAGAACACGTCCAATCCGAGCTATCCCGCCGCTTACACCGGCGTGATCTCCGTCGCGGCGACCACGCAGTCGGACCAGCGCGCCAGCTTCTCCAACTACGGCACGACGATCAAGGTCGCCGCGCCAGGGGTCAGCATCCTGTCGACGGTCATGACGGGCGGCTACCAGGCCTGGAGCGGCACGAGCATGGCGTCGCCCGTCGTAGCGGGCCTGGCGGCGCTGCTGGTCGCTCAGAACCCGAGTCGGACGCCGGCGCAGGTCGAGCAGATCCTGGAACAGTCCGCGGACGATCTGGGCGATCGGGGCTGGGATCCGAACTTCGGTTGGGGGCGCATCAACGCGCGCAAGGCGCTCGAGTTCTCACCCGGCACATCGACGCCCGGTACGCCCGGCGGCCCGACGGGCGGCACGACGGCCACCCCGACGCCGCCGATGCAGCCGAGCGCCACACCGTCCGGCAACTTCGTGCTGCAGGTGGAAGAGCTGATCAACCTGCGCCGCGCCGGCGAGTCGCTGGCGCCGCTGTTCTCGAACCAGCAGCTGCGCAACGCCGCGAGCCGCCAGTCCAACGACATGGCATCCGGCAATTTCTGCGGCCACAACGGCAGCGACGGCAGCACAGCCCTTTCGCGCATGTTGGACGCCGGCTACAGCCAACCGTACGGCGAGATCGTCGCCTGCGGCCAGGTGTCGCCGGCGGCGGCGGTGGAGGCATGGTGGAACAGCCCGGCGCACCAGGCGATCATCTTGTGCACATCCTGCACCGAGATGGGCGCCGGCTACCGCAACATCGGCGCCTACGGCCACTTCTGGACGGTGGACTTCGGCCGACGCGCCGTGGCCGGCGCAACGCCGACCCTCGCTCGCACGCTGCCGCCGCCCGTGACCAGCACGCCGGCGGCCACCTCGACGCCGCCGCCGCCGACGCCGACGCTCTACGCCCCGCCGGGCGGGGTGAACGTCGAGATCGCGCCGCCGAACAACAAGGCCGGCTGGGTCGTGAGCAACGTTCCGAACCAGAACTTCTTCGTCGACGAAGAGGACACGTTCACCGGCACGTACGCGAACCGGACGTACCACGGCGCCGAGCAGTTCCCGCTGACCGTGATCCCGGCGAACGCGACGATCAACAACGCCCGGATCGAGATGATCGGGCGGGACGCGTCATTCCTGGGCGTGGGCGGGACGTGGACGGTGAACCTGCTGCGATCGGACATCGACGCGAACTTCGGCAACGAGGGGTATTCCGGCATCCACAATGCCGCGATCGACGTGACCTTGCTCCCGCTATTGGCCCGCGATGCGCTCGCCGAGGGCGTCACGAACTCGTTCAACTTCGATGACGGCGCCTTGAACGTGCTCCGCAGCCGCCGCGCGTCCTCCGGCGCGCTGTCGGTGCGCATGGACGGACCACCGCCGGGCGGCAACGTCACGAACCTGTTCACCTGGGACACGGGCTACGGCCCGACGACGAGGTATCGGGGGATCCGACTCTTCGTGAACTACTCCCCAGCGGGAACCGTGCCCGCCACCGCCACGGTGACGCCGACCGAGCTGCCCGCCGCCAACACCCCCACGCCGACGATCGGCGCGTCCCCGACCGCGACGGTCACGCCCGTGCCGCCGACGGCGACGTTCACCGCGCCGCCGCCCGTTCCCACGGCGTCGCCGACCGCAACGGTGGTGATGCCGCCGACGCAGGAGCCGACCGGTGATCAGATCGACATCCTGCCGGCGTGCCAGGATGTCGGCTACGTTCGGTCGTACGAGGGCTTCAACCACTTCTGCGACGACGACATTTTCGTCGGCAACTACCAGGGCCGCATCTACTTCGGCGGCGTCCAGTTCGACCTCGCGGCGGTGCCGGAGGGTCGCGCCGTCCGCGCCGCCCAGCTGATCATCGACGGGCTGTCGACTCGCTACCTCTCCACGGCCGGCAACGGGGTCTGGGAGGCGAACCTTCTCGAGGCCGCCGTCGACAGCAGCTGGCGCGGCGTGTCGTATGACTCCCTGCGGAGCGCGCGCATCTCGAGCAAGCTGACGCCGCAGCTGCACCAGTACGATCTGGGCGTCGGCGTGCAGAACACGTTCGCGCTCCAGGACGTGCAGCTGCGCGAGCTCGAGTTCCGCAAGGCCGCCACCGGTAAGATCAGCTTCCGGCTGGACGGTCCGCAGATCGGCGTGAGCAACGTCATGGACTGGGACACGGGCTTCGGCGCGGGCTCGCGCACGCCGCCCGTGCTGCGCGTAACGCTCGGGCCGCCGGGCAGCGGCGAGCCGGCGCCGACGAAGACCACGGACGATCTGGCCAAGATCAACGAGGTCGTGGCCGAGATCAACCGGGTGCGCGTCGCGAACGGTCGGACGGTGGTGGCCGTTTCGAGCGAATTGCAGGCGGCGGCGGCGACGCACAACACGGACATGATCCGCAACAGCTTCTTCAGCCACACCGGCAGCGACGGCTCGACTCCGGCGCAGCGCGTCGCGCGCACCGGCTTTTCCGCCACGGCCGTCGGCGAGCTGCTTGCGGCGGCGAATGGGACGCCCTCCGTGGTCGTGCAGGCCTGGATGGACCAAGGCCAACGCGACACGGTGCTCGATCCGAGCTACGGCCACATCGGCGCGCACTACCAGTTCGTCCGCGCGGTCGGCTACCAGCACTACTGGACGGTGATCCTGGCGCACCAGGCGCCCTAGCGCGGATCGTCCAGGGCGCGTGCTGGCGACCGGGCGCGCCTCCTGGGATGAACGAAAGGGCCGGTGACGATCTTGAGGATCGCCACCGGCCCTTCTTTTCGTTCTCGATGCTACGGCTGCCGCTCGATCACGGCCTATGGGTCGATGAGATCGGGTCGATGAGATCGGGTCGATGAGATCGGGTCGATGAGATCGGGTCGATGAGTTCAGGTCGATGAGTTCAGGTCGATGAGATCTGGTCGATGAGTTCAGGTCGATGAGATCCGGTCGATGGCATCCGGTCGGCCCGACGCGCGGTCGACCCGCGCGTCGACGTTCCGTGGTGCGACTCGCCGGTCGCCCGGACGCGCCATGCGTACGGCGCGGTCCCGATTACGGCGCCGGCGTCGACTGCGCAAGCGGCAGCCGCGGCGTGCGGGTTACGATCGGCGTGGCGCGCGGGAAGCCGTCGTTCTTCTTCACCGCGACCGGCATGAAGATGCGACCGGTGCTCACGATGAAGATCGTGGCCTGCACCTTGTGGGTCGTCTCATCCTCGACGTTCGAGTTCGCCTTCTTGCCGTCCGCCTCGACCTCGACGACGACCTCGCCGTCTCGCCCGTCCGCCGTGATGTAGACGCCCGCCAGATTGGACTGGCTGGGCGGCACGATCGTGCGTCCGCTCTTGGTGATCAGGTCGATGGACGTGCCCGCCATCACCACCTCGGGCTCCCGCTGGCCCGGCACCTGGCGCTCGTACGCCAGCTGGCCGACGCTGGGCGGGATGAGGCGCAGCTTGACCGCGGTGCCGTCGGCGACGCTGTTGCCGTTCTTGTCCTTCAGCTCGACGGTTACGCCGCCGCGCTTGTCGATGATGCGATGGATCACCTTCGGGTTCACGATGATCCGCAGGAACTCCGCCGGCCCGACGATGCCGAACTGGGTCTTGGCCTCGATGTCGCCCGCATCGGCGCGCACGGAGATCTGGCCCCGGCCACCCTCGATCGCCGGCACGTCGTTGCCGGCGGTGTACGTCACCTCCGCCACGCCCTGGTCCGGCGTTACCTCCGCGGCGCTCAGCGTGCCGTAGCCGCTTGGGTCGACCGCGAACGCGACCTTGGTGCCGGCGATGGGCAGACAGTTGCGGTCCGTAATGTACGCGCTGATCTTCGCCTCGTGGTTCACGCCGGGCACGGTGACGGACTTGGCGTACACCGCCTGCGCGTCGGTCGGGAACGTGAGCCGCAGGTTGCCGGCGTTGCCGCGATCCGTCTGGTCCGGGCTCGGGAAGATCAGCGCGGGCGCGCCTGGGTCGCCGACGGTCCAGAGCACGGTGTCGGCCGGCGTGGAGCGCTGCTGGCCGCCGACGACGTCATACAGGTCCGTGTTGTACTGAACGCACGCCTGCAGCCGACTCCCCTTGTAGCTGGCGATCGTGCGCGGCAGCGCCCAACCGGTCGTGTCGGCCGGAAGTGCGGTCACGGCCGAGGCGATCTTCGCGCGCGCGGACACCAGCCAGGTGGCGGCCTCGTTCACCAGCAAACAGCCCCGGGCGGGGTCCGGCTTGATCGTCGGGCCATCCTCCGGCACCTGCGGCGGCTGCAGCAACGTCGGAACCTGCTGCAGGCGCTCGAGGGCGTTCACGAGATCGGTCTGCGCCGCGCGGAAGTCGGGCGCGGCGCCGCCGCCGGGACGGCCGTCCGCCAGATCGGGCATCCCGAGCACGGCCTGCAGCGTGCGGCTCAGCTCGCTCGTCGTCAGGGTCGACGCATCGAGCGGGTCGAGGATCGTCGGCAGCCAGCGCTGGTATGGGTGCGGCGGGCCGGCGGTCGGGGTTGGCTGGCCGGGCTGGGGCGTCGGCAATTGGATGGGCCACGTGTCCGGGGGGGGCGGGTAGTTCTGGCACTTCGAAACCGTCGCCGCCATGGACTCGGTCAACGCGAACTGCGTGACGCTGATCGCCGCTCGATAGCTGGCCATGAAGTCGTTGGCGGTGACCATCACGGAGCGCTTGCCGTCTCCGGCGGTCAGCGGCGTGAGCGATTGCTTTTTGATGACCACGCCCGATAGGTCGCGCAGCTGCACGATGAACTGCTCGCCGCCGGCGGCATGATCGTAGTCCACGACGGCGTACAGCGTGGACGCGGCGGTGCCGAAGTTGCGCTCCGGCTCACCGTCGCGGACTTGGCTCATGTACAGGTGGGCGTTGATCTCGTCCTGCAGGGCCGGCTTGGCGCCGACGGGCATCGCGTGGCCGCCTCCGATCGCCATGAGGCCGCCCGCGGCGACCCCGATGGCGGAGACGGCGGTCACCAGAACTGAGGTCATACGGGGCATAGGGGCATCTCCTTGTGAGCTGGGGCACGCACAGTCGTCAAACCAAATCGGTCGCATGGCGTGGGCAACGATGACACGGCGCGGTCACTCGGCGGGGGACCGAGGGAGCGATGCGCCGAAACGGACGGTCGCTAATAGATGTAGGACGCGCAAACGGACCCCAGGGTCACGGCGGATCCGCTCGTGCGCGCTGTGGTCAGCCCGAACGGCGGCCGCAAAGGCCGCCGAATTCGCATCAGAGCCGTCGACGGAACCAGAGGGCCAAGCCGATCAGCGCGACCACGCCGCCAGCGAGCACCAGCAGGTTCGGACCGCGGCCGCCCGGCTGTGGGGCTGGATCGGGGCCGGTTCCGCCACCCGCCGGCACGGTGAAGGTGGGGAGCGGGTTGCTCCCGGGCGCCCCCCCGACCGACGCGTTGCCATCGCCGCTCGATGGCGCATCGGCCACCCCGCTCTGCGGGGCGGAAGGATTGCCCTGCACGTCCGAGACGGGCGCCTCGGTGCCGGGGGACGACTGCGCGTCGGCCGATCCACCGTTTCCCGCGCTGTCTGCCGTCGCGGCGGCGCGCAGGGTGGCGGCCGCGGGCGGAACGACCGTACCGCTGCCGGCCGCCAGCCGCATCGCGCCCTTTGGATCCTCGACGTTCGGCGTTGCGGCGGCGCTCTTGCCATCGGTGGCGCCCTGTGGGTTGGTGATCGTGCGGGCGGTGGCCGGGGTCGCCGTATTCTGACGCGCCACGCTGCCTGGTTCGTTGCTCTGATACGTGGATGGCATGCGCGGCGTCGACGTGGCCGCGCTGCTCCCTGTCACGCCCGAGATGCTGTCGCTCTTGCCTAGTGGGGTGATGATCAGGTCCGTACTGCCCGCGGTCGCCGGCCCCATCCCGATCTCATCGACCTTGATCGTGACGGTATACGGCAGACCATCCGGGCGCAATGCCCCCATCGTGTAGTCGTCGCTGTCGGCGACGGCGCCCGAGAGCGCGACGCCGGCGTCGGCGAGGTCGCCGGCGACCGGCGCGAGAAGCCGCAGGCGGTCGCGCATGGCGGCCACGTCCGTGATCGCGATGGCGTCGAGGGCTTCGAGGGCGGCCTGCACTTGCGGGAACAATCGGTCGATCGACGTCTTGGCCGCCAAGGAATCTCCGGTCAGCTCGGCGCGATCCATCGGCATCATGATCCGGCTGAGCGAGCGCATATCGCTCTCAATGCTCAGTCGGGTGTCTATGATCTGCCCGTCCGTGGCGGAGGCGTTATCGCCCAATTCCGCCATGGATTGAATGTTCTCGCACAGCGCTTCCACGCGATCGGCGGCGCCATGGACCAGGTCCGCGGCCGTGATCTCGACCTTTCCGGTGCCGGATCCCGAGACCTTGGGCGCCAGCGTGGTGAGCAACATGTCACCGCCGTCGTTCACGACGACGATGGAAATCTTGGCGCGCGTGTTCGCGTCCGTGTATTCGAACAGCACCCATGCGCTTTTCGCTTCGGACGGGACGACGGGCGACGACGTGCCCGTGTCCGTATCGGATGGCGCAACGCGCACGTGGTTGATCTTGGTGAGGGCGCGCGCTTCGCCCGCCCACCACGGGGCGGCGAGCGCGGCGACGGCAAGACAGGCACCCACGAGGATGCGGCGGGTGGGTAGTCGTTTCATGTGTTCCTTCTCTCTCCTGATTCGGCCTCCCGGCGCGGCGCGCCGGGAGGCCGCGCACCGGATGGCTCGGTCAGCGCTGCTTGAGCGCCGACATGCCGGCCCACACCACGATCGCCAGCAGGGCGATGACGCCGATCCCGCTGCCGACCAGCAGCAGCATGCTCGGGCTGCCGCCCGGGTCGCTGATCGGAGGCGGGGCCGGTGCGTTCGCCTGCTCGTTCGACATGGACGGCGCCGCGACGGTGGCCTCGGTGACGTGGGCCGGCGTGATCGGCGCCGCATCGCCGACGTACAGCGTGAAGCCGTCCGCAAGGCTCTCGGCGCCCTCGACGTCTACGTAGGCGTTGACCAGGTACTCCTGATCGGCCAAGGGCTGATCGAACGAGAAATCGGACGAGAACGTGCCCGCCTGCGAGAGCTCCTGCTCTTTCTGGTCCAGGAACACGCCCTGCGGGGCGATCAGTTTGATCACCGCTCGCTTGGTCGAGCTGCCGTCGTACTCGTAGTAGACCTTGAACGACTTGATTCCGGCCGGCGCTCGGAAGACCTTCTCGCCGGCCGGCGCCGGCTGCTCCCAGATCGTCTGACCGCTGTCGTCGCCGACGCGCATGTTGCCGACGGTGCCGCGACCGCCTTGCGCGGCGGCGGGAGCGGCCAGCAATGCGGCCGCACCCGCGGCGCACAGCAGCGCGATGAACGGACGCACCCCGACGGGAACGCGGTTGGTGATCATGCGTTTCTCCTCGCACCGGCAGGCTCGCACGGCGCATGTTGGGATCGAGCGGAGCCGGAGCGGCGACGCCGTGGACAGTGTCGCCGGACGGCGTAAGCCTTGGCTGAAGCGTGGGTAAGCGCCGCCTGAGCGGGCGTACACACAGTGCGGGCCCAGCAGCGGGACGCATCCAAACGGGCCAGACCGCCCGCAGCGGCGTCCTCGCCGTTCGATCATATCACTCCACCCGCCGTCGTACCAAGCGGTGCGCACGTCGCCACATCGCGTTCTAGCGGATCGCCACGCGCTTGCTGACCTGCGGCAGGTAGATACGGGCCGGCCCCCATACCCAGAACTCCGCCGAGGCCGCGATGTCGCCGTCGATCTCCAGCTGGACGACAAACGCGTCGGCGGCGGCGTGCCCGCTCCGCGGCAACGCCAGGTCCGTCATCGAGGGCGCCTCCTCGCTCAGCGTGGCGGACGCCAGCACGACGTCGCCGAGCATCGTGTCGACCTGCGCGGCGCGGCCCTGCTTGCCGGTCACATCGTCCGCCGGCAGCTCGATGGCGCGCGAGAGGATGCTCCGCGCCTGCTCGAGGCGGGTCACGATCTCGTCCACGCGCTTCGTCGGTTCGGGCGGCAGGACCACGTTGCCGAGGAGATCGACGGTCCACTGCAGGCGAAGCACCGCCGCCTCGGCCGCCCGCAGAAACTCCTGCACGCCGACGCTCCGCTCCGCGGCCTGCTTGGCGCTCTGCTTGGCGTCCCGCGCGTCGCCGTTCAAGCCGGCGGTCAAAACGGCGTAGGCGGTCGCGCCGCTGATCTCGATCGAGACCGATCCGTTGCCGTTGTACTTGGCGGTGTGGGAGAAGCAGGTCACGCCGCCGCGGCCCTTGACCAGCACGCCGATCGATTGGTCCGCTGCTTCCTCGTACGAAAAGTGGGCGAACACCGCTCGCGTTCCGGCGTCGAAGAGCACGGGCTCGGCGCTTGGCTCCGTGCCCTGCGGCGGCGGCGTGCCATCCGCGCTGCCCGAGAGGTAGAGCGAGCGGACGCGCGCGGACTGCTCCTCCGCATGGGCGGTCGGCCAGGCGGGCAGCAGCGCGGCGGCCGCGATCATCAGGGCGACCGCGCGCAGTGCGCCGCGGCCGCCGAGTCCGTTCGGACCGATCATCGGAGCTCCTCCGTCTGCAAGGGGTGTCGTGGGTTGCGGGAATCCCATTCGGGCCGCAGCGAGTCGCCCGCCGGACGCGGCGCGCGATTCGGGGTGGATGGTAGACCGGCGATCGATGACCGAGCAAGGCGCGGCGGGTGGATCGACCGCCCTATCACCGCGGGCCGCGGCCCGCGCGGTCGGCGGCGCGTCGGTCAGCGGCCGCGCGTCGAGGCGGAACGGCTGGGCAACGGGGCGCGGCGCGCGAAGGGCAGGAACAGCAGCGGGCCGCGCTGCGGGGCGAGCCCGAACGGCAACGTCGTCGTCGTGCCGTCCGTGACGAACGCGCCTTGTTCAGCGAGCCCCGTCGCTGTCCAGCCGGACGGCGGCGCGACGCTGACGAAGTACACACCGGCTGGCAGCGTGGCGCAGACGGCGTCTTCCGAGCGGCTCCGCAGCTGGCGGAGCGCGCCGTGCCGGTCCGTCAGGATGTCGATCAGCACGTCGGCGATCCGCGTTTCACCCGTGTCGCGAAAGCCGTCGTGGTTGCGGTCGTCGAAGACGTCGACGCAAACCGAGCCCTTCGGGCCGACCACCGTCGGCTCGGGCGTCGGGCTCAGCGTCGGCGCGCGGGTCGGGCTCCGCGTGGGCGCCGGCGTCGGCGAGACGGTCGGCCGCGGCGCGGGCGGGGTGACCGTCGGCGTCGTCGGCGCGGCGGCGCCGAAGGCGTAGGTGACGGAGTCCTCGGCCATCGGCGCCGCGAAGTCATAGCCGCTTGGCCCCGAGTGGACAAGGTTGCGCGGCAGCTCGACGAGCTCGAGGCGGTACGCCCCGTCGGCGAGCCCGCTCCAGCAGTGGTCGGGATCGTTCGTGCCGTCCGTGGTCCACGTGATGAACACGCCGGACAGCCGATGGGTCAGCCGCACGGTCACGCCGGCCAGGAACCGCTCGCTCGGGTCACGAGCGCCGTCCCCGTTCCGATCCTCGAAGGCGATCACGCATGCCTGTCGGCCGGTGAACGTCGACGGGTCGCGGGTCGGCGTCGGCGGCCCGCTCGGCGTCGGCGTCTGGGCGGCCGGGGGCGTGCCGGGCGTGGTGGACGGGGCGTCCGTGGGCGTCGGGGCGGTGGGGGGCGGCGTCATCGTGCGCGTCGCGCTCGGGGGTGCGCCGGACGTCGCGGCCTGCTCCGTCATCGCCCCCGCCGTTCCGGTGGCCGCGGGGGCCGCCGATGCCGTCACGCCGGGCGCCGCGGTCTGGGTGGCGATCCAAAGGGCTGTCTCCGTCGCGGCCGCGGCGGTGACCGTCGGGCCGGCGATGACGGTCGCGGCGGCCTCCGTGCGGATCGCCGCGACGGTGGCCGTCGCGCCGGCGATGGCGGTCGCGGTCTGCGCCGTCGGCGGTACGGTCGCCGACGGCGTCGGCGACGTGGACGGCGTGGCGCTGATCGTCGGGGCGGGCGGCGTCGCGGTGGCGGTGGCGGTGGCGGTGGCCGGGCCGCCGCCGGGCACGGTCGCCGATGGAGGCAGCACGGTCAGCGTGGCGACCGGCGTCGGCGACGCGAGGAGGCCGATCGCGTAGCGCACGAACAGGGAGGGCCCAAGCGCCGGATCGGGCGGCACGGGCTGGTGGTTGTAGACGTCGACGCCCGATTGCCAGGCGGCCAGGTTGTTCTCGTCCGGCAGCGGCCCGTCGACACGGAACGATGCCTTGCCCGTGGTGCGGGCGCGCGCCTCCAGCAGCGGCAGCTGCGCCGGCGCGAAGCCGAAGGCGTTCACGCGGCCGGGCAGCAGGTCGATCTCGGACACGGCGGGGCCGATCTGAGCCGCCACCGCCGCGCCGCTGACGATGTCGAACGTCGCGTCGCGCCAGCCGGCGTCGACCGCGTCGGTGAGCAGCTCGACCTTCCAGGCACCCGCCTTGAGGAACTCGTTCGTCTGTCCGACGAGCTCGAGCCGGGCGTCGATCACGCGGGCCTCGGTCGGGATCTCGGACAGGTCGAACTGGATCATGCCGTAGTGCGGGTTGTCGCCGCGGCCCCACATCCCGGCGTAGATCGACTCGTAGCCGAGATGGTTCTTGCGGCCGCGCACGGCCGACGTCCGCGGCACGTAGCCCACGTCCGCCGGCGCCGGGCGGATCGTCACGACGTCCACCTCCTGGGCGGGCGGCGGTGTCGGCGTCACGGTCGGCGGCGGGCCGGCGTACGTCGGCAGCGACGTCGGGGTGACGGTGGCATCGCCCGACAGCCACTCCGCATCGTCCGTGTACTCGGTCTTGCAGTCGCGCGGACAGTAGTGGACAGTGATCGTGGAGCGATCGACGACCTTGATGATCCCCTGGGCCGCGTTGGACGCCTCCGTCGAGAAGCGCACCGGCTGCTCCGCATGGAACAACGGGAACCCGGCGGCCTCTTCCACGAGGGTCACGAGGATGCCGGTCGGGTCCGCGTCGCTCGTGACGCGGACCGTGATCCGGTCGCGCTGGGATGGGTCGAGGTTCGCGGCCGGGTCGCGCGCCGTGATCGCGGCCTGCGCTTGGGCGCCGTAGTACACGTCCGCGTCGAACGCGACGTAGAGGCCGACGAACCACTCGATCCCGGCGCCGATGCCGGAGAACGGGCCCTCGGGCCAGACGGCCGAGGTGTAGTACGGGCTGCCGCCGGGCGGGATGCCGTTCTTCTTCTCGAACGTGATCGTCTCGCAGCCCTGGCCGCCGTAGAAGATCCCGTCGGGGTGGTTCACGAACTGCCGGCCGCCGCCCGAGTCCTTGACGAACACCTTCACCAGGTTTTCGAAGGAGTGGCAGTAGATGATGTGAACGGTGTCCGTGCCGGCGGGGAACTCCGTCACGCCGGGTCCGAACATGCAGTGGTTGTCGTCCAGCTGGGCCTGGTACGTCTCGTCGCACATGTGCAAGTGCCACGCCGGCGTGATGACGGGCGTGCCGCAGTACGGCGGGCAGGCCTGCGCTCCGACGGTCGGCGGGTGCGCCGTCGGGCCGACGGACAGCGCGAACAACGCCGCCGCGGCCGACAACCCAAGGCCGAGGGGCCACAGGCGGCGGACGGCGAGCGCACGGACGGCGGGCAGCGGGGGGATGGCCATGGCTCACCAGTTGAGACGTGCCGGGCGACGGCCACGTTACGGCCGAACGGCGCCGGAGATCTAACGCGTCTCTGATCCGCGCGGCGGACGTCTTCATTGGCGGGCCCTTGGCCGACGGATATACTTCCGGCCAAGGCCATCGCACGGAGTTTCATGTGCGAACCTGTAAGGAGCATCCACGACCATGATGCCATTCGACCGATTCACCGAGCGCGCGCAGGACGTGATCGCCCGATCGCAGGAAATCCTGATGCGCTACAACCACAACCAGATGGACACCGAGCACGTCTTCCTGGCGCTGCTCGAGCAGACGGACGGGCTGGCGGGGGAGATCTTCGAGGAAGTGCTCGGCGTCAACACCGAGATGCTGGCCATGCAGCTCGACGAGTACCTCACGAACAACCGCAAGCTGCACATCCCGGGCCGCAGCGGCTCCGGCAACCAGATCTACGTCACGCCGCGCATCCAGCGCATCGGCCAGGTGGCGATGAGCGAGGCGCAGTCGCTGTCGGACGAGTACATCTCGACCGAGCACATCCTCCTGGCGATCGCGTCCGAGGAGCGCGGCCACGCGGCGCGGCTCCTGAGCGAGGCGGGCGTGGACAAGGAGGACATCCGGATGGCGATCGAAGAGGTGCGCGGCGGCCAGAAGGTCACCGACCCGCGCGCCGAAACGCGCTACCGCGTGCTCTCCAAGTACGGCCGCGACCTGACCGAGCTGGCCCGCGCCGGCAAGCTCGATCCCGTCGTCGGACGCAACGAGGAGACGCTGCGGATGATGCGCGTGCTCATGCGCCGCACGAAGAACAACCCGGTCCTCATCGGCGAGCCGGGCGTCGGCAAGACCGCGATCGTCGAGGGCCTGGCCCAGATGATCGCGGACGGCGACGTGCCCGAGATCCTGATCGACAAGCGGCTCATCGAGCTGGATCTGGGCGCGATGGTCGCGGGCAGCAAGTTCCGCGGCGAGTTCGAGGAGCGCTTGAAGGCGGTGATGGACGAGATCCGCAACGCCGAGGGCAAGGTGATCGTGTTCATCGACGAGATCCACAACGTCGTCGGCGCGGGTGCGGCGCAGGGGGCGATGGACGCGTCCAACCTCATGAAGCCCGCGTTGTCCCGCGGCGAGCTGCAGTGCGTCGGCGCGACGACGCACGACGAGTACCGTCAGCACATCGAGAAGGACCGCGCCCTGGAGCGCCGGTTCGCCCCGATCTGGGTCGAGCAGCCCTCCGTCGGCGACGCGGTGAAGATGCTCAAGGGCCTCCGCCCGCGCTACGAGGCGCACCACCAGGTGAAGATCACGGACGAGGCCGTCGAGGCCGCCGCCGAGCTGTCCGAGCGCTACGTCACGACGCGCAGCCTGCCGGACAAAGCGATCGACCTGATGGATGAGGCGGCGGCGAAGCTGAAGATCGCGATGTACTCCATGCCGCCCAAGCTGCGCAAGGACGCCTCCCAGCTGGCCGCGCTGGCGGCCGAGGAGGAGGAGGCGTGGCAGGGCCGCAACTACGAGCGCGCGGCGCGGGTGAAGAGCCAGCGGATGCAGCTCGAGAAGAAGCACACCGCCGAGGTCGAGGCCTGGCGCAAGGAGAACGGGCTCGATGACACGGTCGATGAAGAAGACATCGCCGACGTGATCAAGAGCTGGACGGGCATTCCCGTCAGCCGGATGCTGGCCAAGGAGGCGGACCGTCTGCTCAAGATGGAGGACCACCTCCACGCGCGCGTCATCGGCCAGGAGCCGGCGATCAGCGCGGTGGCGGACGCGATCCGCCGCAGCCGCAGCGGGCTCAAGGACCCGCGCCGGCCGATCGGCAGCTTCATCTTCCTCGGCTCGTCGGGCGTCGGCAAGACGGAGTTGGCCAAGTCTTTGGCGGAGTTCCTGTTCGACAGCCCGGACGCGCTGCTGCGGATCGACATGACGGAGTACCGCGAGCGGCACTCCGTCAGCCGCCTGATCGGCGCGCCGCCCGGGTATGTGGGCTACGACGAGGGCGGCCAGCTGACGGAGGCGGTGCGCCGGCGGCCGTATCGGGTGGTGCTGTTCGACGAAATCGAGAAGGCCCACCCCGAGGTCTGGAACATCTTGCTGCAGGTCCTTGACGATGGCCGCCTGACGGACGGTCAGGGCAACGTCGTCGACTTCCGCAACACCGTGATCATCATGACGTCCAACCTGGGCACGGAGTTCTCGATGCGCGGCGGGACGCTGGGCTTTGGTACGATCGAGTCGATCGAGGGCGACGCGCGCTTCGCGGACGACGTCCAGGCGGCGCTGAAGCGGGCGTTCCGCCCTGAGTTTATCAACCGGATCGACGAGATCATCGTGTTCCACAAGCTGCGGCCGGAGCAGATCGAGCAGATCGTCGACCTGCAGATCGAGCGCGTCGCGGCCCGCGTGGCGGAGAAGGGCTTGCACTTGACGCTCTCGGACGACGCGCGCAGCTGGCTGGCCAAGGAGGGCTACGAGCCCGCCTTCGGCGCCCGGCCGCTGCAGCGCCTCATCCAAAGGCAGATCGAGGCGCCGCTGTCCAAGCAGTTCATCGGCGGCGAGTTCGAGTTCGGCGACACGGTTCTCGTGTTCGTGAACGAGGACGGCAAGTCGCTCGGCTTCGAGCGCCGCGAGGCGGAGCCGATCCCGCTGGAGCAGGTGCTTCCGACCGAAGCGACCGAGGCGACGTAGCCTTCCGCCGCCGGGGCGAACCCATGGCCTAGGGCGGCGGCGCGGGACGGACGGCTGTGCTATCCTGCCCCCGCCGCCCGCCCGACCGCCCCGGAGGACCGCGATGATCAGCGCCCCGAACGCCCCCGCCGCCGCGCCGGACCGCCCCGCCGCCGTCGACGCGATCGACTGGCCGGCGGTCGCGCGGACGATCTTGACGTCGCGGGCGATCGATCGGACCGAAGAGCGCGAGCTCCATCCCGCCGGCCTCGTGAAGTACCAGTTCTCCGCCAAGGGCCACGAGCTGGCGCAGGTGCTGCTCGGCCACCATCTGGACCACCCCCACGACGGCGCGACGGTCTACTACCGCTCGCGCCCGTTCATGCTGACCGCCGGCCTCACGCCCGAGGAGGCGATGGCCGCCACGATGGCCCGCGCGGGCTCGCCGAGCGGCGGCCGCGACATCGGCGTCGTGTTCTCCTTGCCGCCCAGAGGCCGCCAGACGATCCTGCCGATGAGCGGCGACGTCGGCGCGCAGTACACGCCGGCCGTCGGCTGGGCGCACGGCATCCGCTACCACGCGGAGATCCTGGGCGACGTGGACTGGCGCGGCGCGATCGCCGTCGCGCTCGGCGGCGACGGCAGCTGTGCGACGCCCGGCTTCTGGGCCTCCTTGAACATGGCGGCCACCGGGCGGCTGCCGATGCTGTTCTTCATCGAGGACAACGGCTACGCGATCAGCGTGCCGGCCACGTTCCAGACGCCGGGCGCGAACATCGCCGCCAACCTGGCCAGCTACGAGGGCGTGCTCATCCTGGACGGCGACGGCACGGACCCCGGCGTGGCGGCAGGCCTGATCGACCGCGCCGTGACGCACGTGCGATCCGGCGCCGGTCCGTGCCTGCTGCGCCTGGTCGTGCCGCGCCTGTGCGGCCACTCGA
The DNA here is from genome assembly GCA_039931375.1 of Ardenticatenales bacterium. Taxonomy (GTDB): domain Bacteria; phylum Chloroflexota; class Anaerolineae; order Epilineales; family Epilineaceae; genus Avedoeria. The sequence goes on along the minus strand of JBDTSC010000007.1, from coordinate 348 downwards.
TCCAGGACAACCAGTCGTACAAGGACGAGGCGGCCGTCCAGGCGGAAGAGTCCCGCGATCCGCTGCCGCGCCTGAAGGCGTTCCTGGTCCCGAGCCGCATGGACGAGGCCGCCTGGGACCGTCTGGTCGCGGACGCCGAGGCGGACGTCGCCGCGGCCCGGCTGCGCGCCGAGGCCCAGCCGGAGGGCGATCCGGCGACGTCGGCGACGCGGGTGTTTTCGTCGGCAAGCGCCGACGCGGTCGGCGGCTCGACGTCGTCGCCCGCCCTTCCCCACGACGTCGTGCAGATCGTGGGCGGCACGCGGCCCGACGGCGTCGGCCTCGTCGCGGACTGGACGACATCGCCCC
>JBDTSC010000006.1:0-30828 GCA_039931375.1 Ardenticatenales bacterium | reverse complement strand
GTCCACGTCCGGCCTGAGCCGCACCGGCGTCACGACGGGTTCCGCGGCGGGCATGGGGCCGATTACGAGCACCGCGCCGATGACAAGCACGGCGCCGATGACGAGCACGGCGCCGATGACGAGCACGGCGTCGACAACGATGTCCCCGTCGACCGCCGACGCGACAGGCCCCGCCGGCGGCGCGAGCGCATCGCCGACGCCGGGTGGGGCGTCGAGAACGATGCCGTCGGCGAGCGTCGTGCTCGCGGTCGTCGGGCTGTTCGGCGTCCTCGCGGGGTTCGCGTTGGCGGCGACGAGGCAACGCGGCGGGCGACGACGGTGAGTGGCGGTCGGCCGCGGTACGCCGCGCGCCGTCGTCGGCGTATCCGCCATGCGCGCCGGTTTGCGCCGCTCGCGCCGTCGACGGCGCTGGGCTATCATCGAACCCCGGTGAACGCTAGCCGCCGCGCAACAGGAGCACCGGGACGTGGAAGCGAAGACGCGATACATTTTTGTGACCGGGGGTGTGACGAGCTCGCTCGGCAAGGGCATCCTCGCCGCCGCGGTCGGACGCCTGCTCAAGGCCCGCGGCGTGCGCGTCTCGATCCAGAAGCTCGACCCCTACATCAACTTCGACCCCGGCACGATGAGCCCCTTCGAGCACGGTGAGGTCTTCGTCCTCGAGCAGGGCTCCGAGACGGACCTCGACCTCGGCCACTACGAGCGCTTCATCGACGAGGACCTGCCGCCGGCGGCGAACGTCACGACCGGCCAGGTCTATTCGGAGGTCATCGCCCGCGAGCGGCGCGGGGATTACCTGGGCAAGACCGTCCAGACGATCCCGCACATCACGAACGAGATCAAGCGCCGCATCCGCCTGGCCGCGCAGCAATCCGGCGCGGACGTGCAGATCGTCGAGGTCGGCGGCACGGTCGGTGACATCGAGTCGTTGCCGTTCCTCGAGGCGATCCGCCAGATGCGCATCGACATGGGCCCGGCGAACGTTCTCTACATCCACTTGACCCTCGTGCCGTACCTCGAGGCGACGGGCGAGCTGAAGACGAAGCCGACGCAGCACTCCGTCAAGGAACTGCGCGGGATCGGCATCCACCCGGACGTAATCGTCGCGCGCTCGGACAAGCCGGTCGCGGACGAGCTGCGGGCCAAGATCGCGCTCTTCACCGACGTGCCGGTGGAAGCCGTCGTGCCCGCCGTGACCGCCGACACGATCTATAGCGTCCCGCTCGAGCTCGAAACGGCCGGGTTGGGCGATTTCGTGGTCCGCCACTTCGGCCTTACCGTCGGTCCGCCGGAGCTGACGCAGTGGCGCGACCTTGTCGCCCGCATCCGCGTCCCCAAGCCGCGCTATCGGGTCGCGCTCGTCGGCAAGTACGTTGAGCTGCACGACGCGTACAAGAGCGTGGAAGAGGCGTTGTGCCACGCCGGCTGGGGCGAGGGCGCCGACTTCGACATCACGTGGATCGACTCGGAGGACCTTGAGCGCGGGCGCGACCTCGACAAGTTGGCCGCGGTGGACGGCATCGTCGTCCCGGGCGGGTTCGGCGGGCGCGGCATCGAGGGCAAGATCCTGGCCGCGCGTCATGCGCGAACGAACCGCGTGCCGTACCTCGGTCTCTGCCTCGGCATGCAGATCATGGTCATCGAGCTCGGGCGACATGTGCTGCGGACGGAGGACGCGAACTCGACCGAGTTCGACCCCGCCACCCCGAACCCCGTGATCGACCTCCTGCCCGAGCAGGTCAACGTGACGGACATGGGCGGGACGATGCGGCTCGGCGCGTGGCCGTGCCGCGTCGTGCCGGGCACGCGGGCCGCGGCGGCGTACGGCGCGGAGCTGATCACGGAACGCCATCGTCACCGGTTCGAAGTGAACCCCGCCTACCTGGACCGCCTCAAATCGGGCGGCCTCGTCGTCAGCGGTCTGTACACCGAACGCGACCTCGTCGATATCGCCGAACTCGCCGACCACCCGTTCATGCTCGGGAGCCAGTTCCACCCGGAGTTCAAGAGCCGACCGCTGCGGCCGCACCCGCTGTTTCGCGCCTTTGTCCGCGCCGTCGCGGCCCACGCCGCCGGCCGGACCGGCGGGGACGCCGCCACGTCTGAGCCCATCGCCGCGGATGCCGCGCAGGGTCAGGGCGCCGCGGATGTGCCGCGCAACGGCGCCCATATTGAACGGAGCGAAGCGTGAACCTTGCCGATCAGCCGGCCGCCGACCAAGCCGCGATCATCGGCGCCCTCATCGACCGCTTGCCGGACTACCTCGCGTCCGATGGTCTGTTCCTGCCCGTTCTCGCCGAGCACGGCGGCCAGCGGGACAGCGTGACGCTGACGCTGGGGGTACTTCTGGACGCGCTCGACGGCCTGTCCGCCGTGAACGCCGCCGCCGCGGCGCCGCTCATCTCGCGCCTTCACGAGGTGGCCGCGCAGCGCGGTGCGGCGTACGCGGACAAGCTGCGCCACGAACTGCGCAGTGCTGTCGCCGTCTGGCGCAGCGCCGCCGACGACCTCGCCCACGAGCCCGAGCGCGCCGACGACGTCTGGCGCGACGCGGCCCGGCAGCGCACCCGCGCCGCCCAGCTCCTTGACGAGCTGGCCCGCGTCGGCGCGGCGGTGGACGCGGCCGCGCAGGCGACGCTCGCATCGGCGGACGCCGCGGCTAAGCCGCGGACCGTTCCGGCCGCCTTTGCCGGCGCCAAGGGCGATGCGGCGCGGTTCCCGGCCGAGTCGCATTGGTGGCTCTGGCGCCGGCCCGAGTCGGACTGAGCCGCCCGGTCGCCATCGCCGCCCGTCTTCGCGGTTCCTCCTCCAACCCAACGCATCCCGTACCCCCCGCCGACAGCGTCATGCCGCCTGTTGATCAGGCCGCTACGCCGTCCGTCGTGACGACTTCGTCGCCGCACCGCCTTGCGGGGCGAACGCATGACGTGTGGCCGGCGGCCGCCCGGTTTGATGGGATTCCCAGACCCCCCTTGACGCGCGCCGAAAGCCGGTTATAATCTCGTTTAGTTAGTTTTGTGTTTAGGCTTGGCTTTGGCATCCGGTGGAGCCCGCGCTTGCTTTCCTCTCGGTCCGGTCCTGCCGCCGCCGAGAGAGGTGGGGGGTCGTCCAGGTGCGTGGCGTCGTCGGCGACGAGGGCGCCACGCACTTGGCGCCGACCGCCGCGGGCACTTGACGCAACGGTGCGCCGGGTGCATCATGGCCGCTAAACGTAATTCTAACTAACGAATTCGTAACCCACTTCACCGAGGAACGCCCGATGCGTCCGACCGCCGTGCTCCGCTCGACCCAGCGACCAAGGCTCGCTCGCCCGATCACGGGCGCGCGGGTGGCGGTATGGCTGTCGGCCGGCGCGCTCGGCATTGCGCTCGGGCTCAACCTGGGCTTGCCGCTGCCCCACCCGGACCAGACGACGCGCGGCCTTGCGCAGTCGAACCAGGCGGAGGTCGGCGTCCTGATCTTCCCCGACCTTGGCGGCGTCGGCGATTACTCCCCGGACTGCTCGGGCTGCGACGGCTTATTCGAATCGGGCGATCTCCTCTACGCCCAACGGGACCCGCTGCCGCGTCTTGACGTCACGCTCTCCGACGCGACGGGCAGCAGCCTGACGATGCGGACCCGCACGCTCGCGCCGGGCCGGCAGCAGACGCTCTTCCGCGTGGACGCGCCTGGCTCGTTCACCGTCACGCTGGACACGCTGCCAGACGCGTGGCAGATCTGCCCGCACGCCACGCTCCCGCACCGCGTCGTCGCCTCGGACTTCGGCGCGACGACCGTGCGCGCCGACATCGTCATCGCCCTGGCCCATGGCTGCCGCCGTGCGGACGCGAGCGCCACCGCTCCCACCCCTGCCGATGCGACGGAGATCGCCGACCCCACGGCGTCGCCGGTCGCAACGGCGGACGCGGCGCCCACGTCGGACACCGCAACGGATGCCGCGCCGACCTCCGGTGCTGCTCAACGCGCGACCCAGCCGTCGGGCTCGGCCGGCGGGGATGCGGCCGACGCGAGCGATGACTCGGGCTCTCGGACCGCCGCGGGCGCCGATACGCTGACCGCCGCCACGGATTCCACGATCGCCTCCGGCGCGGTCGCGGACATCGCCGTCCATCTGCCGCAGACCGGCCTCGCCGGTCGCACGCCGTTCGGCCGCCCGTTCGGCCTTGCCCTCGTCGCGCTCGTCGCCGCCGCATTGGGCGAGGGCGGACGGCGGCTCCAGCGACGACATCTCCCGCCGCGCTCGGGCCGTTGGCCCCGGCGCGCGCGTTGACCCACGACCCCGCTCGACGTTTGTAAAGGATGGCCTGACCCATGCGAACCCACTACCGTGCTCTCTTCTCGCTCCTGGCGGCGCTGTGCGTCGCCTCCGCCCTGGCGGGCACGCTGCACGCAGCGCCGCTGTCCCAACAGGGAGAATTCACGATCGGCGCCGTAGCGTATGTCGATGTCGCCGGCGGCGGCACGGCGGACTGCCCCGGCTGCAACGGCGAATACGACCCGGAGGACGAGGCGTTCGCCGCGACGAATCCGCTCGGCCCGATGGAGTTCGTCGTCAAGGACATGACCGGCACCGAGGTGGCGCGCGGCACGACCGACGCGTTGGTCGGCCTGCAGCGCGCCCAATTGACCGTACCGGGGATCGACCAGGGGGAGTCCTACACGTTGGAGTTGGTCGCGCCGCCGGATGGCTGGCAGCTCTGCACGAACGAATCGGCGAGCCGCTCGATCCCGTTCGACGCGTTCATCATCGACAACGCCCGCGAGGACTTCCACTTCTTTATGGGCTGCAGCCGCCCGACGGAGGCGCCGACGCAGGTCGGCGTCGCCACCAGCACCCCGCAGGCCGCGGCGCCGACCGTGACGCCTCGTCCGACGTCCAGTGATGGCGGCGGCAGCGACGGCTCGGGCAACGACGATCACCACGATGACGGCGACCAGCCCGCGGCCGATGCGGCGCCGATGATCGTACAGGGCGGCGAGCCGACCGGAGGCGGCAATGGCGAGGTCCGCGGCGTCGCGTTCATCGACGAGAACCAAAACGGTCGGATCGAGGGCCAGGAAGGCGGCATCGGCGACGTGATCGTCCGCCTCGAGGGCAACGGCCTCGACCTCGTGTTCAAGACGCTTCCGACGGGCCAGTTCAACTTCACGAACCTGCCCGCCGGCACCTACAACGTGCTCGTCGTGGCCGGCGGCGGGACACAGATCACGACGCCCTCGTTCTACCGGGTGATCGTCAACGGCGACATCATCCAGGGCGTCGACTTCGGCTTCACCAGCCGCCCGCGCGGCCCGGCACCGCGCGCTTACAACCCACGCCTGCCTTCAACCGGCATGGCCGACATCCCGATGGCGCCGCTCTTCGGCGGTCTGGCCCTCGCGCTCTTCGGCCTTGCGGGCATCGGGATGGTGGCGGAACGCCGCCGCCGGCAGGCTTAGCATGAACGACCTTTGCCACCTGCGCGTGTCCAGCGCAGACCGATCGATCCGACCCGGGCCGGCCAGCGTGGTCGCCCACCCCGCAACGTCTCATGTGAAAGGACGGAGCAGCATGCGCACCACACTCCCATTGCGAGCCCTCGTCGCCGCGCTGGCGACCCTCTTCCTCACGGGCGCCCTCGCCGGCCGTCTGTCCGCCGCGCCGATGGCGCAGGGCGGCACGATCAGCATGATCGTCGTCGGTCACGTCGACGTCGACGGCGGTCCGGACCCGGACTGCCCGACGTGCAACGGCGTCGAAGATCAGGCCGATCAGGACTACGCGGACACCGATCCGCTGCCCGAGATCGAGTTCGCGATCTTCGACATCAGCGGTAGCGAGGTCGGCCGCGGAACGACGACGGCCCAGGGCAATGCAGTCCAGATCCTGACGATCGACGTGCCGGAGCTCGGGCCGGACGAGGAGTACACCGTCGAGATTCAGTCCGGCCCCGATGGCTGGCAGGTCTGCAAGGGCCAGACCAGCCAGACGATCAACGAGGGCGATGTCGGTGTGTCGGGCAGCGCCCGCCTGGACTTCTTCTTCTTCAAGTCGGAGTTCTGCCAGACCGGCATTCCGACCGTCGATCCCGGCATGACCGCTACGCCCGGCGGGGACACGCCGGTGCCGGGCTCAACCGCCATGGCGACGGCCACGCCCAAGCCGACGAGCAGCGGCGGCACCACCCGTCACAAGGACAAGGAGCAGAAGCTCGGCGCGATCGCCGGCGTCGCGTTCATCGATGAGAATCAGAACGGCGTCATCGATCCGGGCGAGCCGGGCCTCGACCACGTCGGGGTGAACATCCACGGTGGCGGTTTGGAGAAGGTGTTCATCACCGGCGGACCGGGCAACTACAGCTTCGACGGCCTGGGCGTCGGCGAGTACGAGGTGTTCATTCAGCCGGGCTCGGAGTGGAAGATCACGACGCCCTCGCGGTACCACGTGAAGGTGAACGGCAACCACGTCGTCGGCATCGACTTCGGCCTGGTCCGGACGGGCGCCAAGGCCAAGGCCAGCGCCACCGTCCGACTGCCCGCCACCGGCTTTGCGGACTTCCCGCTCGCGCCCGCGCTCGGCGGCCTCGCTTCGCTGCTCGGCGGCCTCGCCGCCCTCGGCTTCGTGTTCGAGCGCCGGCGCCGCGGCTAGCCCGATCGCGGGGTTCTGCGCTAGCCTGAGGGCGTGAACACTACGCGCCATTCCAGTGCCCGCGCCGCGGCCCGCATCGCGCTCATCGCCGCCGCTGTCTCGTCGCCGATCGTGACGGGCGCCCCTCGGACTTCTGTCCAAGGGGCGCCCGCCGCGTTGGCCGCGCCGGCGGTGGCGCCCGCCGACCCGTACACGCCGCCCGTCGGCCCATCGCGGCCGCCGCAGCCGCCGCCCGCGATCCGCCGCCCCGTCATCGTGCGTGTCCGCGCCGGCCGGGAGGCCGGCGCGATTGCCGCGGCTGTCGGCGTGGCGGCCGACGCGGGCGGGCGCGACCGCCGGGCTGGGCGCCCGAGCGTATGGCGCGCACTCTTGAATGCCGGGAGTATCGACTTGGCGCCGCTCGATGCCGTGCTGGCCTCACTGGAGGCCACCGGCCACGCGTCGGACATCGAACGCTTCCCCATCGCCCACGCCGTCGCGGTCGCGGCGGACGATGCCGCGATCGCACGCCTGCGCGCGGAACCGTCCGTCGTCGATGTCGCCCCCGAGCACGTACATCATCTGGCGGAGCACCCGTCGGAGAACCAGGCGGCGCACATCGCAGAGCCCATCGCGCCCATCGCAGACCCCATCGCGGCGGATGCTGCCACGCGCTCCCGGTCGATCAGGACGGCGGCCCCGTCCGTCGGGCCGGCGTTGCGGCTCCGCCCGCTCAGCGCGGTCCTCGATCCTGCGCCCGGCGCGGCCGGACGCCTCGAGGCCGTCGGCGCACCGTCCGCGTGGCGACGCGGCATCGACGGCGCCGGCGTCGTCGTCGCGATCTTTGACGCGGGCGTCGACTGGCTGCACCCGGCCCTGATGAACCGCTACCGCGGGCGGGATGGCGACCACAACTACGACTGGATGGACTTCGTCGATGCGCTCAAGCGACCGCGCGACGTCCTCGGCCACGGCACCGGCGTCGCCGGCCTTGCCGTCGGCGTAGATGCGAGCGGCGCGCTCGGCGTGGCCCCCGGTGCGGAGTGGATCGCGGTGCGGGCCTTCGACGCGCAGGGCGCCGCCGGCGATCGGAACCTGCTGCGCGGGGGCGAATGGCTCATGGCGCCGACGAACCTCGATCTACGCGCCCCACGCCCGGAGCTCGCCCCGGACGTCGTCAACGCGTCCTGGACCCTCGAGAACGGCGTGGACCCGTTGTTCGAGCCGATCCTGGCGGCATGGCGCGCCCTCGGCATCACCGCCGTCTTCGCCGCCGGCAACGACGACACGGACATCGGCGCCGTCGGCGCGGCGCGCAAGCCCGCCGCGGCCGCCGACGCGATCGCCGTCGGCGCAGTCGATGACGCGGGCCGGATCTGGCGCCTCTCGCTCGGCGGACCGACGTGGGACGATCGGATCAAACCGGACGTCCTCGCGCCCGGCGTCGAGGTCCTGACCGCCGGCATCGACGGCAGCTACGACCGCAAGGACGGCACGTCGATGGCGGCGCCGCAGGTCAGCGGGGCGGCCGCGCTCCTGCTGTCCGCGCAGCCCGACCTGACGCCCGACGACATCGCCCGGTTCCTACGCCAAAGCGCGATCGACGGCGGCGCGGCCGGTCCCGATCCGGTCTATGGCTATGGACGCCTGGCCGCGGATCGCGCCGTCGACGCGGCCGCCGACGCCGGCCGGGTGGCCGGCCACGTCCACGGTCCCGACGGTCCGGTGCCCTTTGCGCGCGTCACGCTCAGCGCCGGCTCGCGCTGGGCGTCGACGACGGACCGCGAGGGTGCGTTCAGCCTGGCCGTGCCCGCGGGCGGCTGGACGCTGTCCGTGCGCGCTCTGGGCTGGCGCCTCGCCCCTGGCGCTCCGACCACCGTCGGCGTGGTGGACGACGGGACCACGGCGCTCGAACTCGAGGTCGTGCCCGACGCACCGATCACCCAGACGGGCACCGTCGTCGACGCCTGGGGTGCGCCGCTGTCCGGCGCGCGGATCGAGGCGATCGATCCGGACCCCGATCGATCCGCCGCCGTGCTCGCTGCCGAACCGCACGCCGGGACCGCCGGCGCACCGCCCGCCGCCGACGCTCCGATCGCGACGCTGTCCGATGCCGCCGGCCGCTTCACGCTGCATGTCCCGCCCGACGTCACCACGGTCCGTGTCCGCGCGACGGGCCATCAGGCCGTCACGCGGACGCTCGCCGCGTCCGGGCCGCTGTCCGTCACGCTGCGCACGGCTCCGCGGATCCTGGTGGTGGACGCGGACGCGTGGATGGGCGATGGCCAGCGCGTCTGGCCGTACACCGTCCGGGCGCTGTCTGACGCCGGCTACCGGCTGGGCGACAGCGTGGCGGTCCGCGCCCTCGCCGAGCCGGGCGGACCCGGCTCGCCTGCGGGCGGCGCGCTGCCCAAGGCCGCGGAGTCGTCGCCGTACGACATCGTCGTCTGGTCGCACCTGTACGGTTCGCCCGGCAGCCTTGATCGGGCGCGGGGCGATCATTCCGCCACGGATTGGCTGCGCGCCTGGGTCGCGGGCGGCCGACGGTTGCTCGTGACGGGCCAGGACATCGGCCAATGGGACAGCATGGACGGCGCGTCGTCCGCCCGGCTGGCGCCGACGTTTTTCCGTGACGTCCTCGGCGCGCAGTTCATCGGCGGGGACGCGGGAACCGCCGGCATCGAGGGGCATGGGCCGCTCGATGGGGTGCGATTGGAGAGCGGTTGGCGCCGCGGCTATCCGAAGGCGGATCGCCTCAAGCCGGACATCGTCGCGCCGGCCGTGGCGGCGGCCGCCGCGATCGCCGACTATCGCGGCGGCGGCGCGGCGGCGATCGCGGTCGATGGACCGCCCAGCCGACGGGCGTACCTGGCCTTTGGACCGGAGAGCGCCGGCGACCGAGCCGCCCTCGGGCGCCTGTTCGACCGCTTGATCGACTGGCTCGGCCCGATCGGGCTCCAGCTCGACGCGTCGCCCGCCCTTGTCCGACCGGGCGGCGCAGTTCGCCTTCGCGTCGCCGTCGACGGCGGCGCTCACGCGAGGGATGCAGCGCTGCGGCTCGATCGACCGCTCTGGCTCGAGGTGGCGGACGCTGACCTGCCGCCGGACTGGCGCCGCGCGGACGATGGCGCGTTGACATGGTCGGGCACGCTCCCGGCCGGCACGCCGTCCCGTTGGACGCTCTCAGCCACCGTCCATCCCGCGGCCGCCGGACACCAGCCGGTCACGCTCACGCTCACGTCGGCCGCGTCCGTTATCACGTCCACGACCGCCGTCGAAGTGGCCGCGGCCCGCCTGGCCCGCGCCTCGACGGTGGCAGTGTCGCCCGCCCGCCTGGCCGTGCCGGGGCCGGTGCGGGTCGTGCTGCGCGTCGTGAACGACGGCACGGCCGCAGCGATCGACCCGTTCGTGCGGATCGGTCAGCTGCCGAACGGTCTTCACCCCATCACCTCGACGCTTCGTGCGTCAGCCGGGCGGGCGGAGTGGCTGCCGGACGCACAGGATGGCCTTCGCTGGTCGGGCAACATCCCGCCGCACTCCGAGGTGATCGTCGCCTTCGACGCCGTCGTCGACGCCGCGGCGGGGGACGAGGCGCGGGTCCGGGCCACAGTGGACAGCGGCGACGCGGACCGCGCTGAGCTGGACGGCGGCGTGCGCATCGGCGGTCCGGTCGTGCAGCTCGCCGCGCCGGTGCGGTCCGCACCCCCGGTTCTCATCGCCGGACGGGCCGCGCTGATCACGATCCCGCTGGTCAACGCCGGCCGCGCGCCGGCTGAACTCGTGATCCAAGCCGTGCTCCCGCCCGGTCTCGAGCCGTCCGAACGGCCGGCCGGTCGATGGGACGCCGCGACGCGCACGCTCACGCTCACCGCCGTCGTGCCGCCAGGCGCGGCGCTCCCGCTGACCTTCCCGATCCTCGTGGACGCTGACGCCACGATCGGCGCCCGCGCGATCCGCGTCAGGGTGGACGACGGGCTCCTGCCCGCCGATGTGCTCGAGGCGGAGTTTGCGACCGAGGTCCGCCGCTTCGATCTGCGGCCCTCGCGGCTCGTGGTCAGCCCGGCGATCGTCGGCAGCGGAACGCCGGCGAGCGTCACGCTGTTCGCCGGCAACTTCGGCGACGCGGCCGTCGACGTCCATGCGACCCTCGGCCTGCCGTCCAGCCTGGCGCTCGTGCCTCGAAGCGTTCGCGCCAGCGCGGGCCAGGTGCAGGCGGATGTCGGCGGCCTGGAGTGGGACGTGCGCATCCCGCCCGCCGTTGAAGACTACTCGGCGCAGACGGAGGCGCCGAACACCGCATGGCCGCCGCCCGTCCGCGGAGAGCCGATCGCGCCGGCCGACGGCGCGGGTCGCCGCCCACCGGTATCGCTGGGTCTGCCGTTCCCGTACTATGCGGAGATCATCACCCGTACCTGGGTGACCGACGACGGGCTCGTGGCCTTCAGCGCTCCCGTCGCGCGGCCCGACCCGGCGCTCGGGCCGGCGGCCGCTGGCGTGCCGGCGATCGCGTTGCTCTGGCGGCCGGGTCGGAGCCTCGGCATGCCAAGGATCGTCCGCTCCGCGGACGCATGGACCGTGGTCTGGTCGACGCCCGAACGTTCGGTACCGATCGCGGCGCTGTCGATGCGCATGGACGGCGACATCTGGCTCTGGGTTGCCGCGGACGCACCGGTGGACGGCGCGATCACCGGCCTGAACGCAGCGGATGGTCGGACGCTCACGCTGGCGACGGCCGAGATCGCCGGCACGTCCGTGCATCTCGGTTCGCCCGGCGGCTGGGCGCGGCTCTCCCTCGACGCCGTGCCCAGCACGAGCCTTACCCCCAACACCCTCCTGCACGTCAAGGCGACGCTCGCGGCGGACGGCTCGCCCGAAACTGTCGTCGAGGCCAGCGCGCTCGGCAACCGGCTGACGTTCGACCCGTCGGAGCTCTCGCTCTCCACGGACGCGCCCGGCCCCGGCGGCGCCGTGACCGCGGAGCTGACGATCGCCACGGATGGGCCGGTCGCCGCACGCAACGCGCAGGCGCGCATCCAGGTGTCGTCGGCGGCGGACATTGACCCCGCCACGTTGCCGCCCGAACTGCAGCTCGTCGAGGGCGAGCTGCTGTGGAAGGGGCGGATCGAGCCGCACGAACCCGTCACGTTGAGCTGGCCGATGAAGGTGCGCCCCGATGTGCCGCCCGGCACCCGGTTGGTCGTCCTGGTCCGTTTGCAGGCGGATGGCATGGCGCGCACGGAACGCCGAGCCGCCGCCACGATCCGCAGCGGCCCACCGCCGACCGTTCAGAAGCGACCCTCGATCAGCGCGGCTCTCGCCGGCGAGCGGATCGGTTGGGTGCTGCGCGCGGAGAATCCTGGACCGATGACGACCCGGATGACGCTCGTCGACGCGATGCCGGCCGCGCTCGCCATCGCGCCGGAGTCCGTGACGGCGTCTCTTGGCCCCGGGCCGACATGGGATCCGGTCGCGCGGCGGCTCGGTTGGTCGGGCGACGTTCCGAGCGGCATGGCCGTCGAGGTTCGGTTTGCGACGCGCTTCGAAGGCCTGGTCGGCGAGCGAGTCGCGAACGCGCTCGTCGTAACCACGGACGACGGCGCCCGCCTCACGACATCCGCGGATGTGGTCGGCGCGGGCGGCCGATGCTACCTGCCGCTCGTCTTCGGGCGTCGCTGAGCACGGCGGCTGGCCGAGCCCGGCTGGAACGCCGCGCTCTGTGCGCGCTACCTCACCGTATCATCCGACGCTCCTGGCACGTCATGAAGGCTGACGCGCCACCCCCCGGCGCGCCGCGTGGCGCCGCGTCGCATCGCGGTCCCGGCTCGCCTGCCCAGCGGCCCGTCCACGTTCCGCGCAACCCCGTCAGGGCGTGAACTCCGTGCCGAGAAGCCCCGCCTCGTCCGTTCGCACCGGCGCCGCTTGCGCGTTCGCGCTGCTCGCGCTTGGCGCGGCCGGCCTGCGCATCGCCGAATCGCCGATCGCCGCGGCGCGGCGATCGGCCCGCGCGTCCGCCCGGGTCCTCGACGATCCGCGCCAACATCTCGCCGCGCAATCGGCGCTGTCCACGCCCGTTGCAGCGCCCGACATCGCGCTCGCGCTCGACGCGCCGGTGGCCGTGGCGCCCGGCGGGCGATGGTCGATCACCGCCCGTGCCGCGAACGTCGGCGACGCTGCGGCGGCCGGTGCGTGGATCACGCTCACGCTGCCGACGACGGTGACGCTGCTCGACGCCACCGCGCCCTTCAGCGCTTCAAGCGGGCTCGCTACATGGCAACTGCCAGCCGCCGCGCCCGGAGCGACCGTCACACGAACAGCGATGGTCCGTGTTCCGCTCGACGCCGTGCCGGGGAGCGCGCTGCGCGCCGCCGCCGTCGCCGCGACGGCCGAGGATGTCGACCCATCGAACGACGCCGCCGATGCGGTTGCGCGCATCGTGTCCGCCGACCTGCGGACCGACGTCGCATGCGCGGCGCGCGACGTGCGGCCGGGCGAGGCCGTAACGTGGACGGTGCTGGCGGCCAACGTCTCACCCGTCATCGCCGAGGATGTCGTCGTTCGGTTCACCCTCGACCCGCAGACGGAGTTCGTGACGGACACGGCGTCGGCCGACCTACAGCGCACCGTTGCGGGCGATTCGATTCGCTGGCGGTGGCCGGCGCTGGCGGGGCCGACGGCGGCCTACGTCGACGTCGTGACCCGCGTGCGGCCGGATGCGCCGGCCGGCGCCCTGATCGCGCCGCGGGTCGCGATCACGTCCGCCACCGGCATCACCCGCCCGTCGGACGACATGGTCACGGCCCAGCCGCTGACGGTCGTCGTGCCGGACCTCTGGCTCTCGGCGCTCGGGCCGCTCTCGGCAGCGCGCGGCGCGCCGCTCAGCTGGCAGGTGCGCTGGGGCAACCGCGCCGGCGGTCGTGCCATCGCGATCGAGGTCACAGCGACCCTGCCTGCCGGGGCGACGTTATTGAACACCGTCCCGCCCGCGACCGTGGACGGCCGAACACTGCGCTGGTCGCGTGGCGATGCGGATCCCGAGGGAGACGCTCCGATCGAGATCCTGCGCATCGACGCGCAGGTGTCGACCAACGCCGCGGCCGAGGACCTCGTCCTCAAGGCCGGCATCCGCGGCCTCGGGCGCGACGCGGCGCCCACGGACAACACGGCTCGCGCGGCGACCCGCGTGCTGCCAGGGCCGCCCGCAACGATCCAGCTCGCCGCGCCGCCGTCGGTGGGCGTAGGGTCCGCCGCGACCGTCTCGGTCCTCGTGTTGGACGGTGCCGGTGAACCGGTGGCGGACGGCACATCGGTTCAGGTCACGACGACGCTCGGCGACGTCGATCCCACCACCGCCGAAACGGTCGGCGGACGGCTGACGGTTCGCTTCACCGGCAGCGACCTGCCCGGACGAGCGCTGATCACCGCGCGGGCCGGCGCGGCCAGCTCGGGCGTCCACGTCGACATTCTGCCCGCGGCGCTGCGGCTGGCGTCCGCGCTCGAAGGGCCCAAAGGGCCGGCATCCCAAACGCAGGTCCATCCCGGCGAACCGCTTCGCTGGTCGCTCGCGGTTCACAACGACGACGCGTCGACGGCGCGCGACGTGCGGCTGCTCACGACGCTGCCCGCCCGCCTCACGCTCGACCACGTGACGGCGACCGGCCCGCTGACGGCCGATGGCGCGGCGCGACCGATCCTCGACACGATCGAGCGCGACTGGCGCCTGGGCGATCTGGCGCCGGGCGCCGGGGTGACCGTCACGCTCAGCTCGCGCGTCGACGAAGCGGCGGAGTGGACCGGTTCGGACCTCCTGTTCGCCCGTGCCGACCTCACCACCACCACCGCCGTCGCCGCGGCACGTGACATGAAGCGGACCGAGCAGCTGCGGGTGTTCGCCGCCGATCTCCGCGTCAGCGTCCGCCTCGATACGACCGCCAGCACGCTGCGGCCGGGCGGGTTTGCCGTGTACGACATCCTGTTCTCCAACGGCCAACCGCAGACCGAGGTCGCCGGGGCCGTGGTGACGAGCACGCTGCCGGCCGGGACGCGCTTCGACCACTGGCAGCCCGACCAGATGACGCTCGTCCATGAGCGCACGCCGTTCCTGGCCACAAGCCGTTCGCTCGAATGGGCGATCGACCAGTCGTTGGCGGACGCGGGCGCCATTCGACTCTGGCTGCGCATCGACAACGACGCTCCGCCGGCCGGCCGGATCGTCCACCGCGTCGCGATCGGCAGTCCGGTGCCCGATCTGGATCCGGACAACAACGTGCGCGACGACGGCGCATTCCTGGCGGGCATCGACCTCAGCCCGGTCGTCAGCGGGCCCGCCGAAACGGAACCCGGCGCCGAGGTGACCTACACCATCGAGCTCGTCAATCGGGCCCCGCACGATGCCGCCACCGGCGTCGTGTTGACCGCCGATCTGCCGGCGGGCGCGACGCTGATCCGCGTCGACGATCCGGGCCAGCTCGTCGTGCCCGGCCGGGTCCGTTGGGACTACGAACGGGTCGAGGCCGGCGGCAGCCGTCGCGTGGCGCTCGACGTGCGACTGCCGGGTGATCGGCCGGTGGGCAGCACGGCGGTGATCGGCGTC
Organism: Ardenticatenales bacterium; assembly: GCA_039931375.1. Taxonomy (GTDB): domain Bacteria; phylum Chloroflexota; class Anaerolineae; order Epilineales; family Epilineaceae; genus Avedoeria. The sequence goes on along the minus strand of JBDTSC010000006.1, from coordinate 15,631 downwards.
CAGGCGTTCGCGACGGAGGGCGAGGCGACGCCCGCCGACAACGAAGCCCTCTGGACCACCTTGCTCGTACCCGGTCCGGTGACCTCGGTGACCGTTCAGCCCGACCAGGCGGACGTGGTGGCCTGCGCGATCGGCCGAACGGTCGTGGCGGCCATCGCTCGCGACGGGGCAGGGCGTCCCGCGCGGGACGGCACGGTCGTGGCCTGGCAGACGACGGCCGGCCGGCTCGACCGCCTCGAGGCGCCGACGGCGGCCGGCGTCGCGACGGCGACGTTGATCGGTGGGCCGCCGTTGGGCCCGGCGATCGTCACCGCCCACGTCGGGCCGGTGGTCGGGCAGGCCACGCTGTCCTTGATCGCCGGGCCCCCCGCCAGCCTGGCGCTGACGGCCAACCCGGACCGTGTAAGCGCCGGCGGGAGCACCCAGCTCGTGGCGCAGGCGTTGGATGGCTGCGGCAACGTCGTGGCGGATGGTTGGCCGGTCACGTTCACGGCGGAGCGCGGCGCGTTCCCCGGCGGTGAGTCCTCGGCCGTGGTCACCACGATCGGGGGCGCGGCGCGCGCGCGGCTGGCTGTCGGCACCCGGGTAGGGCGGCTGCTCGTGGCCGCGGACCAGGGCGCCGTGCACGCGGAGATCACCCTCGATGTCGTGCCGCCGACGCCCACGCCGAATCCGCCGCGGTTCACGCTGTGGCTGCCGATCACCGTTCGACCGCGGGTTGCATCGCGGTAGGAACAAGACGGTAACCAGACGGTACGGTACTACCCCGCCGCCGGGACGCGCACCGTCACGCGCGTTCCGTGGCCCACCTCGCTCGTGAGCTCGATCGTCCCGCCGTGGGCCTCCACGATCTCGCGGGCGATCGCCAGACCAAGGCCGCTGTTGCCGGCGGCACGGGCGGGATCGGCGCGGAAGAAACGCTCGAAGGCGCGGGCGGCCACGTCAGGCGGCATGCCGGGTCCCGCGTCCATCACCTGGATGGCCACCATCTCCGCGCTCGCGGGAGAGAGCCGGCGGCCATCAGGTGGCACCGGATCGGTCGGCGCGGACCGGGTGGCCGAACCGGCGCTGGTCGCGGCTGGTTCGAGACGAGCGCGGACGGCGACCACGCTGTCGCGGGGCGCATACCGAAGCGCATTGTCCAGGACGTTCGCCAACGCCCGGATCAACCATGTCGCGTCTGCGCGCACCGCCAACGGTTCGCCGTCCGCAGCGACGCCCCGCACGTCCGCGTGGACGCGCACGTGCCGTTCGCGCGCCGCCCCGGCGGACGCCGTCGTCGCGCCGGCGATGATGTCCGCGACGGGCACGACGGCCAGCTCGAGGCCGGCGCCCTGGCCTTCGAGGCGGGCGAGCATGAGCAGCTCCTCGACGAGGTCCGCCATCCGGGTCGCCGACGCCCGGATCGTCGCGACGGCGTGGGCCCGCTGTTCGGGCGTGTGCGCCGTCCCGTCGACCAGGGCCTCCGCGAACCCGCGCACCGTCGTGAGCGGCGTGCGCAGGTCGTGGCCGACGTTGGCGACGAACTCCCGCTGGCGGCGGTGCGCCTCGCCGACGTCGTTTGCCATCAGGTTGAACGCGCGCGCCAAGCGCGACACCTCGTCTTGGCCGTCGCCATCGGGGACGCGGACGGAGTAGTCACCGGCCGCGAGCAGCGCGCTGGCGGCGGTCATCGCCTCCACGGGCCGCGTGATCGTGCGAGCGAGGAACCAGCTGACGATGCCGGCCAACACGAGCGCGATCGTCCCGACCAGCACTGAGCTCGGCAGCATCGTCCGCCATAGGCCGCGGATTTCCCGCGATGGCCGGGCGACGACGACCCAACGTGGCGGCGCATCTGGCCGGCGGTCCGCCACGGGGGCGGCGACGAAGTTCATCCGCAGCCCGTCCGCGAGCTGCACCAGCCCGATCCGCGGGTGGTCCGGGCTGCCGATCGGCCCTGGTCGGAATCGCGCGGCGATGACGAGCGACGACGTGCGGCGCGGCGCGCCGATGACGAGTCCTTCGCTGTCGACGAGCAGCGCTTCGGCAAACGGCGGCCGACCGATGGGCGATTGGCGGACCGCGTCGGAGAGGACGGTCCCCGCGTCGACGCCCGGCTCGGCGCGCAGCCGATCACCGACGGTGGCGGCCAACTGCAGCGCCATCGTCGCCATGTCGGCCTGGCCCCGGAAGCGTCCTTGCAGGTCGAACAGCAGCAGCGAGGCGCCGCTCGCCAGGACCACGGTCAACAGGACGAGCGCGGCATAGCCGGCCAGGAGTCGCGAGCGGAGGGTGCGCACGGGGACGAGTGTAGCGGGTCGTTGTTAGCGAACTGTGATCGGGGTCTTGCCGGACGGCGTGCGGACGTCAGCGCCCGGCGCTTCACTCCGGCAGCACGACCAGCTTGTAGCCGATGCCCCAGACCGTGTCGATGGTCACGCGCTGGGAGCCGGCGAGTTCCCGGCGGACGTGCGCGACGTGGACGTCGATCGTGCGGCTGTCGCCGAGGAAGTCGTAGCCCCAGACGTGGTCGAGCAGCTGATCGCGGGACAACACCAGCCCCTCGTTCTGGGCGAGGTACAGCACGAGGTCGAACTCCCGCGCCCGCATCACGGCCGGCGTTCCGGCGACCATCACCTCCCGTCGTGCTGGGTCGATGACGACGTCGCCAACGGTCACGACCGCATCGGGGCGATGGGCGCCGCCCGCGCCGTCGCTGGGCATCGTCCGTCGCAACACCGCCTTGACCCGCGCCACGAGCTCGCGCCCGTGGAACGGCTTGACGACATAATCGTCAGCGCCCAGCTCGAGGCCGACGACGCGATCGATCGGATCACCGCGCGCGGTCAGCATGATGATCGGCAGGTTGCTCTCGTTGCGGACCTGCCGCGTGACCTCCCAGCCGTCGATGCCCGGCAGCATGATGTCCAGGATCATGAGATCGGGTGGTTGGTCGCGGACCATCGCCAGCGCCTCCGCGCCGTTCGACGCTCGACGGACGGTGTAGCCCTCGTTGCGCAGGTAGAGCTCCGCCAGGTCGATGATCTGCGCTTCGTCGTCCACCACGAGCACCGAAGGGGGCGGCGTTTCGCTCACGGCCACGACACGATCGTCGAAGCGCCCGCGATCGCGTCGACGGCCTCCGGTAGGACCCGCCATCCACGGCCGCGGCCGTCGTCCGAGGCGGCCACCGACCACCGGCCGGCGGGCAGCGGCAGCGTGAAGCGGCCGGCGCTGTCCGCCAACGTGCTCGGCCCTTGGACCGCGGTCACGTCCTGACCGTCCTGAACGGCCCGCACGAGCGCGTTAGGCGCCGCCTCGCCGACCAGCAGCCCGTCGCCGCCGTCCGTCGCGCTGAGCTGGGCATCCAGCGTGACGATGTCGTCACCCACCACGATCTGCGAGCCGCCCTCCGGCCGGTCCGCGCCGGACCACCACCGCGGTCGATGGCCCGGCGCCTCAAGGAACAGGAGCCACGCGCCGGCGTCGAGCGACAGCGTGTACGCGCCGGTGGCATCCGCCGTGAACGTCTCGACCCAGCTATCGCGCACGGGCGCGTCCTCGGCGCGATAGGCGGCGATCCGCACCTGCGCCCGCCCCCCGCCGTCGGCGCCCGTCACGCGGCCGATCAGGCCGTGGAATGCCGGCGTCGGCGTGGCGGTGGGTTCGGTCGGCGGCGTGGTCGGGACCGGCGTCGGCGGCTCCGTCGGTAGGACGGGCGGCTTGGACGGTTTCGGGCCGCCGTGGTTGCGGCCGGCGGGTGCGGGCGGCGGCGCCGGATACGCGGACGATGGGCTGCTCGGACCCGGATACGCCGCCGCACTCCCATCGGCCGGCGGCGCTGCGATCCGAGCCGGCTGGCCGGACACCCCCGCCGCGGCGCCAAGGGTCGTCGATCGACGCGGCGGGCGCACGCCGCCGGCAATCGGCGCAACGCCGGCCGATGCGAGCGCGCCGCCCACACCGTCGACGCCCGCGCCGCTGCCCGCGGCGGCATCGCGCGTGGCGCGCGCCGCGGCGCCGCGATAGTCCACCGCGGGGGCAAGGTCCGCGTGACCGGCCGCACCCGCCGCCGAGGCGCGCAGGATGGCGGCTGGGTCGCCCAGACGCGCGATCGCCGTCGGCCGAGATGGTGCGTCGATCCGAGCGAGCGGGGCGCGTTGGCGGACCGCCGCCAGGAACACCCCTCCAAGGGGACCGCGCGGCGTCGGCCACAGCGCCAGCAGCAGCACGGCCGCGGCCGCGGCGCCGGCGACGACCCAACCCGGCACCGGATGGGGCGCGCCGGGCATCGGCTGCGCCGCCAGCCGCTGGAGCGTGGCGCGTCCGAGCGCATCGTTGGGCGTTGCGCCGCCGCCGCTGCTGGCGGGTGTTCGGATCGCGGTCAGCACGGGAGCAAGGGACGGGAGCGGGCCGCTGCGCCGTTCGGCGTTCACGCGCACCGCCGCCGCAAGCCGCTGCCAGCCATCGAACGCGTCGGCGGCCTCCGGGTCGTCCGCCAGCTGGTCCGCCAGGCGCGCGGCCGCGTCGGCGTCGGCGCCCGCCGCGAGCGCGTCCAGCCAACGCTCATCCAGACGATCAAGCATTCCGGTCTTCCCGTTCGAGGTGGGCGCGCAGCGCGGCCTTCGCGCGGTGCAGGCGGCTCTTGACGGTGCCCTCTGGCACGTCGAGAACGGCGGCCGCTTCCACGACGGACAACCCTTGGTAGAAGACAAGCTCCAGCGCGGCGCGCTGCACGTCCGGCAGTCGGCTCAAAGCGTGCTCCATATCCAGTCGACCGCCGACGCCCGCCGCGGAATCCGCCGCGCCCATCCACCGTGGTTCGAGCGCGACGATCGGCGCCCGCCGGCGCCGCCGCGCGTTGATCGCGCGATTGTGGGCGATCGTGAGCAGCCAGGTCAACACTTTGCTCTCGCCGCGGAAGGCCGCGGACGCATGCCACGCCGACAGGAACACGTCCTGCAGGACCTCCTCGGCCAGGCCCTCGTCGGACAACTGACCGCGCAGATAAGACAACACGCGGCCGCCGTAGAGGTGGTAGAGCGCCTCGAGCGCGCTGGAATCGCCCTGGGCCATCGCCCGCAGGTGAGCGATGCCCGGATCGGTGTCACGTTTGCCGACGGTCGGAAAGGGAACGGCGAGCGCGGTCATGGAGTCCCTCAACACGTGTTCGATGGCGTGTTCGATGCAGCCATGCAGGGGTGAGACACAGGCGCACCGCCCAAGGTTGCATCGAAACGCCGGATCGATCAACCACCGGCCGCCGCGAAGCGCCCGACGTCGCCATCATCGTTTGTGTCCGATGGGCAGGTACACGGGCGCCGGCGCCGGCGCGGCGAACACCGCTCGGCTCTCGATCCGGTGGCCGCCCGTCACGAAGACCGTCGCCCGGATCGACCGAACGTCGGCGAACGTCCAGCGCCCGCGCGGCGGCGGCGCGTCGATCGCGAACGCCCCCCGATCGTCGGCGACCATGTCGTACCACCGTTCGTCCCCGTCCGGCAGTCCCTTGGCGGCGAGGCCGAACGTGACCGCGACGTGCCGCTTCGGCCGGGCGGCGCCGAGCAAGCCGCGGCGGACGTCGAAGTCGAAGCCGAGCGTCTCGATCGGCAGCGTCCCGACGCTGCCGGCGGCGCCTACGCGGAGCACGTCGCCGTCCCGCGGGTTCACGGCCCGGCCGCTCGCGTCGGCCAACGCCAGCGACCAGCGCCCGTCCGTGCCGACCGTGCCCGCGGCCATCGCGCGCTGCCGGCGGTCCGACCCGAGGAGGGTGGCGGTGAACGGCGCGCTGGGCATGCCCGAGCCGCTGGCGTTCGGCGTGTCAGCCATGGCGGTGATGTTCACGCTGCCCAGCGGCGCGTACGTTCGGTGGCCGTCGGATGTGGTCACGACGACCGCGAAGCGGCCGTCCCCGTCGAAGACGCCGAGATCGTCCGGGATCGGCGCTTCGAAGCGGCCGCTCGCGTCCGCGACGCCGCCCCAACGGTTCCAACCCAGCCCGCCGTCGTCGTCCGTGCAGTCGCCGAGCCACTGGGCGATCGCCAGCGTCGCCGACGCCGCCGTCGTGCCCGTGATCCGCCGGCCGGCCCAGTCGACCGTGAGGTCCAGCGGCGGCACGACGAAGTCCGCGTCCCAGCCGCCGAGGTCGGCCGTCACGCGATCGCCGGCGCGGACCGCGACGGGGCGGCCATCGGCGGTCGCGAACGATCCGTGGAACGCGCCGTTCGGGCGGCTGGTCGTGGCGCTCGATCCGGCGCCGTCGCGGCCCTGCAGCGTCATGCGCACCGGCCGCGCCGGCAGGGCGCGCCCGCAGGCGGCCGGGCTGCCGAGGCGCACATCGAGTCGGGGTACGGCGCGCTCGCGGAACGCCTGATGGCCGGACGGCGCCGTCCACTGCGACCACACCGTCCACCCGCCGATGAGCGAGAACTGAGGGTTCGTCCACGCCAAGTTCCAACGGCCGTCCGCGCCGGTCTGCAGGTCCGTTTCATCGGGCCACTGCCCCGTCGGCCCGTCGGACCACAGGTCCACCGCGAGCGTTCCAAGGGCATCGTACGTGCCTGCGGCGTGGTCGCGCGATGGCGGCAGGTCGACCGTAAGCTCTGGGACGACCATCGCCACGCGTGGTTCGATGAATCGGGCGCGGGGCGTCGAGAGGACGATGACATCGCCCGGCCGCGGCACGATCGGCGTGCCGTCCGCTCCGCGCACGCCGGCATCGAACCAGCCGTACGCGTCCGTGCGGATCGGTTGCCGGCCGACCGGGCGGCCGCCGCGCTCGACCGAGAGCGTTGCTTCGACATCCGGTTCGGCGGAGCCGAAGACGTCGCCCGAGTCCAGGTCGATCGTCAGTCCCGGGATGTTGACGCGAGCGTGCACGCGGTGGCGGCCGACGTGGACCGTCAGTCCGACCGCGGCGTTGTACTCCAGGTCGACGTGGCGGGCGGCGAGATCGAAGGCGAACGCGCCGTCCAGGCTCGAGGTGCCCGTGATCCGGTCGCTCGCGCCGCTCGGCGTCCAGTACTCGAGGTCGATCGGCGCGTCTGGAAGCGTCCGGCCGGTGACGAGGTCCTCGGCGACGTGGCTCACCGCCTCGACGGCCGGCAGGTCGAGGACGGCCGTCTGGCCCGCCATCGTGACCTCGATGTGATCGTCGGCGGCCGCGGGAACACTCTGCTCGAAGCGGTCCACGATGTCCGTATACCAAAACGGCTGGTCGTCGCCCCACAACTCGCGCTCGTCGCTCCTGTGCTGGACGACGACGGCCCCGTCCGGATCGCGCAGCGTGACGTCGACGGCCTCGCCCGGCGGCCCGAAGCCGCTCAGCCCTGACCCCGCGAGCTCGGCCCGGATCGACAGCGGCGCCCATGGGCGGGTGACGAAGTGGCCGTCCGGCCGGACGAGCACCGCCTCGCCCCACAGCGGCGGTTCGATATCGATCGGACCGCCGGGCGCACCGGCGGCGCCGTAGTCGATAGCCCAGCGGCCGTCGAGCCCCGCCTTGACGCCGCGATGATCGTCCACCGCGTAGCCGTAGCCCTCGCCGTCCGTGTCGACGAACGTGGGTCGTTCGAGCGTGACGACGACGTCCGAGCCCGGCGGCGCCAGGCCGGCGACGGTTTCCCGATCCGCGTCGGTGAACGTCGAGACGTCGGTGATCGGCACGACGACCGGGTCGCCGTCGTCGAAGGAGACGACGACGGACGTTCCCGGCATGAGCCGCTGGACCGCGAGGTCCTGGCCGCCCGGTGCGACGTGCGCCAGCGTGATCGCGAAGTCGCCGCCCTCGCCGATCGTGTCCGTGTACGTGCCGAGCGCGGTGCCGCGCCCGTCCCGAAGGGTGGCGGTGACGATGCGGCCGGGGATGCCGATGCCGTTGAGCCGCGGCGACCCGACGCGAGCGCGGACCTGCGGCACGGCGCCGACGACGCCCGCGGCGATCCCGCTCGGATCGGACCAGACGAGTACCGCCCGCCAGCCCGGGCCGAGGGGCGTCGCGACGTGCGCCTCGAACATATCGTCAGGCCCAGGCGTGACGTCGAGGTCATAGCGTTCGCCAAACGGGCTGTGGAGACGCGCCGCCAGCGGAGCGCCGGCCGGGGCGCGGCCGCTCACGCCGCCGCCGCGGTCCATGCCGTCGACGGCCAACGTCGGCAGCGTCGCGGTGACGGCCGGCGGCGCCAGCAGGCCGCCGTCGCGTCGGAGCACCAGCCGATCGCCCACCTCGGGCGGCCCGCCCGTATCGCCGTCTCCGCCTCCGCCGCCCCCAAGCCGCGCGTTGGGTGCGCCGTCCACATGGTCGCCGCCCATGCCGTCCCCGTCTTCGCCGCCATCGCTCCCCGGCGGGTTCAGGTAGGCCATCGATGTCGTCGCGTCGCCGTCCACCTCGGCCGCGACGCCCTGGAGGGTGAGCCGGGTCGTGCCGTCCGGCCGGATCACGTCCAACGTGACCGTTGTGCCGAGCGTGGCGAACGCGATGCCCCACGCCTGGCCGGTCCGCACGAGCGCCTGCGTCACCGCGCCGATCGCGACGAACGCGTCCCCGGCGGGGTCCGTCTGCACGAGCGCCACGGCATCACCGGGGGCCAGGGTTGCGTCGCCAGCCAGATCGAAGGCCAGCGAACCGTCCGGGCCGGCGGTGTCGCGGCGCTCGAGCGAGGGCGGCACCGGTACGCCGGAGGGCGCGCGTTGGGCAGCGATCGAACTTCCGAAGAAGTCGAGCGCGTCGGCAATTTGGAGGCGTACGAGGAGGATGGCGTCCGAGCCGGGCGCGGCGTGCCCGATCACGCGGTCGTTCGTCGCATCGACGTCGACGTCCAAGGGCGGGATCGACACGGACCACACGTCGTCCAGCCCGTCCGCCTTGAAGAACAGCGCATCGCCGGCCGCGATGCGGGCGCCCTCGCGCGTCGGGAAGATCTGCAGCATGACCCGGCCGTTCGAGTCGCTCTGCCCGCCGCCTTGGGCCTTCACGCCATCCCGGCCCCGCAGCGTCGCCGTTACGACCGTGTTCGGCAGCGTGCGCCAGCGCGCGGACAGGCCGCCGACGGTCACGGTGATCGGCGCACGTGCCGGCGCTTGGTCCCGTTCGACGGCCGAACGGCGGCGGGCGTCGGCGACGCGAGTGCGATAGGCCGCCGGCCGATGGACGTTGCTGGACGCCGTACGCACGGTTTGGCTCGCGGCATCCGCCGCGGTGGGTCGCTGCGATGGGCCGGCGGAGAAGGCGGTCCACGCGGGCAAGGTGAGCGTCGCCAACAATACCGCCGCCGCGGCCAGCGCGCGCCGGGCGAGGGCCGCGCGCCGCTGGGCGCTCGCGCCGCCCATCGTACGTCGGTCGGTGGGGGCGGCGTCCAGTGCTTCGTGCATCGAGCGTCTCCGTCGAGGATGATTCGGATGGATTAGATGTCGGATCGCCAGGCGTGGATCTCCGCCAGCAGCGGATCGGTGCTGGGCAGGAGCGCGCGCGCGGCGTCCCAGTCGAGCGTGGCGTCCTGGGTGCGTCCGGCGCGCTGATGCGCCCTCCCCCGCCAAGCGAGGGCCGCACCGTCTTTGGGGTCGAGCTCGACGGCGGCGTCGAGGTCGGCCATCGCCTCGGCCGGCGACTCGAGGTCGAGGGCCAGCCGGGCGCGCAGCACGTACGCCGCGCCGAGCTCGGGGTCCGCGTCGATCGCCCAACGCGCGTCACGCCAGGCCAGGTTCGTGCGGCCGGCCGCGAGGTGCTGATCGGCCCGCGCCAGGTAGAGGGCGGCCGGGTCCTCGATCGTCTCGATGCCGCGGTCGAGGCGCTCGCGGGCTTCCGTCAGGCGGCCGAGCGCGGCCTCGGCGCGGGCGGTGAGGGCGATGGCGTCCGGATCCGCCGCGTCGTGGGCCAATACCCGCGCGGTGTTCGCGAGGGCCTTCTCCGCTTCGCCGAGCCGCAGATGGCCCTCGGCGGCGGCGATCAGCGTCTCGGGATCGTCGGGTTCCGTCGCCAGCGCGGCGGTGTAGTCCGCGACGGCCGCGGCGATGTCGCCGGCGTCCCACTGGGCGTCGCCGCGCATCCGCAGCGCTTCGATGTGGCCGGGGGCCAACGCCAGGAGGCGCTCGATCGCCGTCATGGCCGAGGCGGTCTCGCCGCGCGCCATGTGGACGTCGGCCAGCGTCTCCCAGCACTCGATGTCTTCGGGCGCATGGCGCAGCGCGGCGGTCGCGTCCGTCAGCGCGTCGTCCATGAGGTCGAGCGCCAGCGCCGCGGCGCCGCGGCCGGCCAGCAACCGGCCGTTGTTCGGCGCGAGCGCCAGGCCCTCCTCGAACGCGGCGATGGCGCGGGTCGGCTCGTCCGCGTCGAGCAGCGCGTAGCCCAGATGCTCGAACACCGCCGGCTCCTCGACGCCCCGCTCGGCGATCGCGTCCCATGCGTCCGCCGCCTCGTGGGGGCGATCGCGCTCCGCTTCGATCTCGGCCAGCCGCCAGCGCGGCGCGATCGCCTCGTCGTCGATCTCGGTCGCGTAGCGAAACTCGTCGCACGCGGCGGCCAAGCGGTCGAGCGCGGCCAGCGCTTCGCCGCGGACGTGGTACGTGGCGGCGGCGTCCGGGGCTTCCTCGGCGAGCGCGTCGAGGTCGTCCATCGCGGCCGTCGGTCCGAGGGTGGTGACGAACGCCGCGATGTCGTCCGCCACGGCGGGGCGTGGCGGGACGGCCAGCATGGCGGCGGCCTCGCGGGCGAGCTGGCGGATGCGGTCGGACGGGGCGGGGGTCATCGGTGGCTCCACGTTGCGAATCGTAATGGGTGGTGGTGCTGCGCCTTGCGGCGGCGTGTTATGGGCGGAGAGGACGCGAAGGAAGTTCGAACGGTGACCCGATGGATGCGCGTACCGTCAGCGCGGTGCGCCAAGGCGCTCGCGGACGAGCGCGATGATCTCATCGGGCGTCGGCTGGCGGCCCAGCTGCTTCTTCGAGAACACGAGCTCGCCGTCCAGCTCGTATTCGTGCACGCCGCCCGACGAGGCGATGAGGGTGTAGCTGTCGATGTCCTGTCCGAACTCGGAGAGCACGGCTTCCGCCACACGGGCGGCGATGGGCGTGTAGTTTCAAACGACGCAGAACGTGACCCGAATGTTCATTGTGAACGGCCTCCATGGCGGGCTGCGCCGCACGGACGCGGTCAGCCTTCGTCGCTCATGGTAGCACGCCGGCGCGGCCGGAATCGGGCCAGGATCATGCGATCGTCGGCCGTCAGCCAACCGAGTCGCCACAGCATGAGGATGTACAGCACGAGTCCGATCGGGGCGGCGATGAGGCTCGGGATCCCGCCGGCCGCGCTGCCGGCCAGGGCCAGCGCCAGGCCGCTGGCTGCCAGCAGCGGCTGCCACGCCAGCGCCAGCACCGGCGGGGCGCCGAGATCGCGCAGGCCCCACAGGAAGGGCGCCATGAGCACGAGCTCGGAGAGGATCGTCACGGCGGCGGCGCCGGAATAGCTGTAGCGGGGGATGATCACGAGGTTGGCGACGATGTTAAAGAGCGTGGCGGCGGCGAAGGACCACGTGATCCACTTCTGGCGGTTGAGGGCGATCAGGACGTACTGCGTCACGCCGTTGATGAAGGAGAACGGCAGGAACCAGATCAGGATCTGCAGCGCACGGGCACCGTTGGGCAGGTAGTCCTGGCCGGCGAGCAGCGCGATGAGCGGCTCGGCCATGAACGTCGTCAGCGTCGCCGCCGGGAGCGCGACGGCGATCAGCCAGCGGACGGTGTTCTCGTAGGCGACCCGCAGCCCCGCGCGGTCGTTTTCCGCGCGGCGGCTCATCAGCGGGAAGAGCGCCATCACGAGGTAGGGCGGGATGATCAGGAACGCCTCGACCCACTTGTAGGCCGAGGAATACCAACCGACCGCCTGTTCGCCCTGCAGTGGGGCGAGCAGAAGGATGTCGATTTTGAAGAACAGCGTCTGCAGCAAGCTGTTCAGCATGAGCGGGAGCGATGCGGCCAGCATCCACTTGACCAGCGCCGTGTCCGGTCGCCCGAGCCAGGCCACGCCGCTGCGGCCGATCATCCGGGCCAACAAGGCGAACGTGACGCCGTTCACGACCACCGAGACGGCGGCCATGCCGACGAAGCCATAGCCCATCGTGAGCGCCAGCGCACCCAGCGTCATCGTCAGGAGGGCGGAGACGATCATCAGCGCCGCCGGCGCCATCATCCGCTCCGTCCCCTGGAACGCGCTCGTCAGCGCCGCGTTGATGTGCCCCGGCACGAGGGCGACGACGAGCAGCCAGATCGCGGCCATGGTGGCCGGGTCGATCGGGTGGCCGGCGATGGCCATGGCCTTGCCGAGCAGCAGGAGCGCCGGGATGGACGCGAGCGTCAGGCCGAGGCGAACGGCAACGCTCGTACTGACCAGCCGCGCGGACTCGGCCGGCCGGCGGGCGATCTCGCGCGCGACCAACACGCCGAGCCCAAAGTTCGTGACGATCTCGATCAGGCCATAGACCGTGACGGCGTAGTAGTACTGACCGGCCTTGTCCGGGCCGAGGATTCGCATGAACAACGCCGCGTACACGAACTGCAGCACCTTGGTCACGAGCGCCGCGCCCATCGGCCCGAAGGCGTTTACCGCGATGCGGCCGACGGCGTCGTCGTCGCCGATCCGCACGAAGCGGGCCCAGGCGGCGTACACGAGGAGCAGGAACAAGAGCACGAGGCCGATGAACGAGATGTAGAGGCCGAGCTTCAGCGACATCGGGAAGTAGCGCAGCTCGATGGACGATCGGCCGGGCGGGATGGGGATCGCGCGCAGCATGCCGTCGGCGCGGTACACCTTGACCTCGACGGCCTTCACCGCGCCGGCGCCATCCGCGACGGCGCCGGCCGGCGTGACGAAGGCGCGCCAACCGGGGAACCATCCCTCGTTGACGACGAGCATCATCCCAGGGCGCGGGGCGAAGACATCGAACGTCAGACGGCTCGGGTCGTGCTCCGTGATGCCGATGTCGCCGCGGAACGCTTGCCGGCCGGCTTCGACGTCGCGCCAGTCGTCACGGTCCGGCTTCTCCTCGAGCAGCACCGTCTTGCCGGGATCGAAGCGCCGCAGCGCGGCGACGAGGCCATCGCCGGTCACGACCTCGACGGTGTTGACGAGCCACGCCCGCGGCATGGCGCGCCGGTTCTCGTAGACCTTGATGTCGCCGTCGTCGATCGGCGTCAGGCTCGGATCGTCGATCGTGTGGTCGCTGACGATGTAGCGGCCGCCGATCGCGGCGAGGGCCGGGCTGGCAAGGGCGTCCGCGTTGTGCACGTTGCCGATGCGGTTGTACGGGAGCATCGGCGCCGGATCCTCGATCGCCTCCCACGTCGCGACGATCCAGCGTGGGATGATCGAGTCGTAGCCGCGCAGGTCGGGGATGCCGAAGCGCTCGCCCGTGTTCGGCCACAACACCCGGCCATCGCCGAAGCCGACGACGCGGCCCCACTTTGCGGCGCCGACGTCGGCTAGGAAGCGTACCGCGCGCGGCTGGACGTCGGCGAGGCCCGGATCGACGGCCGGATTGAAGCCGTAGCCGATCAGCGCGAGGTCCAGGGCGACCGTCGCGATCGCCAGGACCGCCGCGCGCCGACGCGTCCGCTCCGCGCGGCCGCGCGACAGCGCCCCAACGGCCAACCCGCCGATCGTGACGAACAGGGTGAAGTGAAGCAGCGCCCAGAACAGGTAGCTGCCGAAGACGGCGGGCGAGGCGAAGTGCTCGCCGACGCTGCGGCCGAGATCCGCGTCGGACGCCAGCGCACGGGCGATCAGCGATGTCCAGCGGTCCGGCACGGCCCAGGCCATCGCCAGCACGATGCCGCCCCAGGCGCCCGTGGCCAGCGCCATCGCGGCGACCCAACGCGCAGCCGTCCGGGCCGCGGGCGGCGGCGCGGCGCGCAGCAGCGCGTCCAGGCCGAGCGCGGCCAGCACGACGACGCTCAGGTCCAGGGGAAACACCCAGCGGAACGGCGAGTGCAGCTGGTCGATGCCGGGCAGCGCGAATAGCAGCCGATAGAACGGCGTGCCGAAGGCGCACGCGGCGGCCGCCACGCCCAGACCGGCCCAGAAACGCCCGCCCGTACGCCACGCTGCGGCGAGGCCGATCGGCGCCAGCAGCCACGGCAGCAGGCCGATGTACGCGGCGGACTCCACGTAGTTCTTGGCCCCCCAGCCGCCGCCCCAGAACGCGTCGCCCTCGAGCGCGATGCGACGGAACCGGTCGAGGGAGAGGACGGCGTGATGGGCCGGATTGCCGAAGAAGTCCGGCACGAAGAACGTCGCCAGCTGCCGCAGCCCGAACGCCCAGCCGACCACGTCCGCGTAGCGGGCGCCCGCACGGTGGCTCGTGGCGGCCAATTCGTAGAACGGCAGCAGCTGCGCGCCGGCGATCGCGATGCCGACCGCGCCGGCGGCGGCGAGCCAGGCGATCACCCGCCCGCCTGCCAGCGCCCCCTCCGCGCGACCGGCCCGTATGGCGGACACGACGGCGAACGCGGCGGCGACGAGGCCGGCGTAATACAAGATCTCGGCGTGACCCGCCAGGGCGATCAGCGCCGTGGCCGCCGCCGTGATCGCCAGCCAGAGGGCGGCGCGCCCGGTCGGCAACCCGCGCGAACCCGGCCGTTCGAGCGCGCGGGCGGCCCCGGCGACGCCGGCCAGCAGGAGCGGCGTGAAGGCCATCGCCACCTGGATCATCGGGAAGACCGCGTTCGCCACGAACAGCGAGGAGGCGGACCACGCGACCCCCAGGAAGGCGCTGGCCGCGCGCCCCAGGCCGAGCTGGCGGCCGAGCGCGTACGCGAAGAGGCCGGCCAGCCACAACGTCAACAGCGCGTTCCAGCCGAACGCGGCGTCGGGGCCGAGCCACGTGAAGAGCAGCGTCGGCGGGTAGAACGCACTGTGCTGCCCGGCGGCCAGGAACGGCAGGCCGCCGAGCACGTACGGGTTCCACAGCGGCGCCCGCCCGTGGCGCAGCGCGTCGACGAGGAACTGCTTCCAGACAACATTTTGGAAGACGAGGTCGGCCAGCAGGCCGTTCTGGGGACCGGTCACGCCGCGCGCGGCCAACGCTACACGGAACACCGGATCGATCGTCAGGGCGTCATACGGGACGAGGGTCTGCCCGCCGATCGTCTGCCGCCAGAAGAGGAAGAGCGGCACGACCAGGAAGAGCGCCAGCGGCCAAGTCGCGACCGCCAGACGGCGCACGCGCGGCCATACGCGACGAAAGCTCTCCGCGGCGGGGCGAGGCATGGAGCCGATCACGGACGCCTTCGCCCGCGCAGGGCACCGAGAGGCGCGCCCGGCTGTGGGCTGGAGGGTGCGGACGAGAGGTTGGCGTGCATCGGGCCGCTAGGATAACCCGGCGGGGGGAGCGCGCGCCAATAGCATCAGGGCAATCGCGCCGAACGGAGATCCTCTTCGGCTACCCGTGCGGTATCGGCGAGGTATCGGCGAGGTATCGGCGAGGTATCGGCGAGGCGTCGACAAGCACTTGGGTGTGAGGACGTGGGATCGCGGAAGGTGTGATGGTGGGGCGGGGGCGGAAGGAAGGGAGGAAGGGAGGGAGGGGCGTGCAGAGCCGCAGGGCGTCGGCGGGGGTGGCGGGGCGCCTGAGTTCGTGCGTTAAGCAGGGGGGCCTCGGCC
>JBDTSC010000005.1:0-33497 GCA_039931375.1 Ardenticatenales bacterium | reverse complement strand
CGCACACGAAGTTCGAGGCCGAGGTGTACGTGCTGAAGAAGGAAGAGGGCGGGCGACACACGCCGTTCTTCAACGGATATCGGCCGCAGTTCTATATCCGCACGATGGACGTGACGGGGAACGCGACGCTGCCGGAGGGCACCGAGATGGTGATGCCGGGCGACAACGTGAACCTGAACATCGAGCTGATCACACCGGTGGCGCTGGACGCGGGCAGCCGCTTCGCGATCCGCGAGGGCGGCCGTACTGTCGGCGCCGGCGTCATCACCAAGATCATCGCCTGAGCAAGGGCGGAGGCAAACGATGGCTCGACAGCGCATTCGGATCCGTCTCAAGGCGTATGACCATCGGGTCATCGACCAGAGCGCGCGGAAGATCGTGGAAGAGGCAGAGCGCACGGGCGCGCAGTGCGTGGGTCCGGTACCGTTGCCGACGCGCATCGAGAAGTACACGGTCATGCGGTCCACGTTCATCGACAAGGACTCGCGGGATCAGTTCGAGATTCGGACGCACAAGCGTCTGATCGACATCATCGAGCCGAGCGCCAAAACGCTCGACTCCCTCACCCGCTTGAACTTGCCGGCGGGTGTGGACATCGAGATCAAGTCCAGCTAGAGGCGATTCGGGTCGACGGGCGACGCAATGCAACGGTCGTTTCCGATCTGGGGGCCGCACGGACCAAGGATCGAAGGGTTATGAAGGGACTACTCGGATACAAGCGCGGTATGGCGCGAATCTTCAACGACAAGGGACTCGCGGTGCCGGTGACGGTGATCGAGGCGGGGCCGTGCGTCGTGACGCAGATCAAGACGACCGATCGGGACGGCTACCAGGCCGTTCAGCTCGGGTTCGGCGTGATCAAGGAAAAGCGCCTCACGCAGGCCGAGCGCGGTCACCTGCGCGCCAGCGGCGGCATGCCGCTGCGCCACGTGCGGGAGTTCCGGCTGGCTGGCGACGCGGACGTGGCGCTGGGCGACACGTTGGACGTGTCGGTGTTCGTGCCGGGCGACCGGATCCAGGTCACGGCGACGAGCCGCGGCTTGGGCATGGCCGGGACGATCAAGCGACACCACTTCCACCGGCAGCGCAAGACGCACGGTCAGAGCGACCGCGAGCGCGCGCCGGGCTCGGTGGGCGCCGGCACAACGCCGGGCAAGACGATCAAAGGGCTGCGCATGTCCGGCCGAATGGGCGGTGAGCGCGTCACGGTGCGCAACCTTGAGGTGATCGTGGCGGATCCGGCCCGCAACCTCTTGGCCGTGCGCGGCGCGGTGCCGGGCTTCGACGGGGCGCTGGTCGTCATCCGCGGCCTCGAACGTGATCCGAAGGGGGCGTGGTGATGCAGGCACCGCTATATGATGGAAACGGCGCGCAGATTGGGCAGCGCGAGCTGCCGGAATACGTGTTCGGCATCGAGCCGAACCGCGCCGTGATGCACCAGGCGCTGGTGCGCCAGCTGGCGAACGCGCGGCAGGGGACCCACTCGACGCTGCACCGCGGCGAGGTCAATCGGACCCGCAAGAAGGTGTACCGCCAGAAGGGCACCGGCGGCGCGCGGCACGGCGATCGCAAGTCGCCGATCTTCGTCGGCGGCGGCAAGATCCATACGCCCAAGCCGCGCGACTACAGCGTGCGGATGCCGCGCCAGATGCGGCGGCTCGCGCTTCGCTCGGCGCTGTCGGCGAAGGCGCAGCTGGACGCGATCAGCTTGATCGACGGCCTGGCGATGGACGCGCCCAAAACGAAGGACATGGCCCGATTGCTGGACAAGCTCACGGGCGGGGCCAGCACGCTGCTGCTCCTGCCTGGTCGCGATATGGCGATCGAGCGCTCAGTCCGCAACCTGGCGCACGTCAAGTATCTGCACACGGGCTACCTGAACGTGCGCGATCTGCTCGGGTACGACCGACTGCTCGTGCCGCTCTCGGCCCTCGACGCCGTGGTCGCCCACCTGGACGATACGCGCGTTCCCGACGGGTTGGAGGCCGGTGATGCATAAGTATGACGTTCTGCTGCGCCCGATCAGCACGGAGAAAGCCGATGTGCTGACGGCGCGCTTCAACCAGTACGTGTTCGAGGTCGCCAAGGGCGCGAACAAGCGGCAGATCAAGGATGCCGTGGAGAGCCTGTTCGGCGTGACGGTGTCCGATGTTCGAACGATGGTCATCGCCGGCCAGCTCAAGCGCTGGGGTCGACACCTGTCGCGGTCGTCGGCCTGGAAGAAAGCCATCGTGACGCTCGCACCCGGCGACGTCATCGATGTGGCCGGTTAGGAGGTCAGGGAAATGCCGATCAAAGTCTACAAGCCAACGTCCGCCGGACGGCGCGGAATGCTTGGCTACAGCTTCGACGAGATCACGCGCTCGACCCCGGAGCGTTCCTTGCTCGAGCCGCTGCCACGCAGCGGCGGGCGATCGCACGGCCGGGTAACCGTTCGACATCGCGGCGGCGGGCACAAGCGGCGCTACCGCGTGATCGACTTCAAGCGGAACAAGCACGGCGTGCCGGGCACCGTGGCGACGATCGAGTACGATCCGAACCGCACCGCGCGCATCGCGCTCATCCACTACGCGGACGGGGACAAGCGCTACATCGTCGCGCCGGTCGGACTTCGGGTGGGCGATGCGGTGATGAGCGGGCCGACGGCGGAGATTCGCGCCGGCAACGCGTTGCCGCTGCGGAACATCCCGTTGGGTACGACCATCCACAACGTCGAGCTGTACCGGGGCAAGGGCGCCCAGCTCGTTCGCTCGGCCGGTGTGTCGGCGCAGCTGTTGGCCAAAGATGGCGACTATGCGCAGCTGCGCATGCCGTCCGGCGAGGTGCGCAAGATCCGCATGGAGTGCTTCGCGACGATCGGCCAAGTGGGCAACGTCGAGCACGGCAACATCAAGCTGGGCAAGGCGGGGCGCAGCCGGTGGCTCGGTCGGAGGCCTTCAGTCCGTGGTTCGGCGATGGATCCGGGCAGCCACCCGCATGGTGGCGGTGAGGGCAAGACGGGCATCGGACTCAAGCACCCGAAGACGCCGTGGGGCAAGCCGGCGCTTGGGTTCCGGACCCGCACGAACAAGACGACCGATCCACTCATCGTGCGGCGTCGCCGCAAGAAGGGCCGCTAGGCCGGCTGGCGCGCGAGCGCACGGAGGAATAGGCGATGTCACGTTCTCTGAAAAAGGGTCCGTTCTGCGAAGCGAAGCTGTTGGCGCGCATCGACGCGCTCAACGTGAGCAACGACAAGCGGGTCATTCGCACCTGGTCGCGGGCAAGCATGATCTTCCCGCAGATGGTGGGGCACACGATCGCGGTCCACAACGGGCGCTTGCACGTGCCCGTCTACGTCACCGAGAACATGGTGGGTCACAAGCTCGGCGAGTTCGCGCCGACCCGCACGTTCAAGGGGCACAGCTTCAAGGAAAAAGCCGCCAAGGTGCGGCGGTAGCCGGAGGGACACGATGAGCCTTGCCATTCGCGCCAGCGTCACCCGACTGCCCGTCTCGCCCCGCAAGGCGAGGCTGGTGGTGGATGTAGTGCGCGGCATGCCTGTAGAGATCGCGCTGGCGCAGCTCCAGTACTTGCCCAACAAGTCGTCGGAGTACGTGTCCAAGTTGATCAAGAGTGCGGCCGCCAACGCGGAAGAGAACTTTGGACTGCTGCGCGACGAACTGTACGTCGCGGAGATCTATGCCGACGAAGGCCCGCGCAAGCGCGGCGGGCGATTCGGCGGACGCGGCCGCTTCAAGCCGATGATCCACCGATCCTGTCACCTGGGAGTGGCGCTCAAGGAGCGCAACCCCGTAGACCTTTCGGCGCCGCCTTCCGCGGCGGCCGAATAGGAGGAGGACGACTATGGGCCGAAAGGTTCATCCATACGGCTTTCGGCTGGGCATCATCAAGCCTTGGCGCGCGCGTTGGTTCGCGGAGGGCCGGGCCTATGGTGATCTCCTGCAGGAGGACCTTAAGGTCCGCGATCTGATCGATCGCACGGTCGGACACGCCGGGATCGGCAACTTGATGATCGAGCGCTTTCCGCGCCAGCTGAACGTGACGATCCACACCGCCAAGCCCGGCATCATCATCGGCCGAAAGGGCGCGAGCGTCGAGCAGCTCCGCAAGGAGCTCGCCGAGCGCACGGGCAAGGCAGTGAAGGTGGACGTCGTCGAGATCGCTTCGCCGGAGACCAGCGCGCCGATCGTGGCGCAGTCCATGGCGCAGCAGCTCGAGCGGCGGATCAGCCATAAGCGGGCGATGAAGCAGACCGCGTTCCGCGCGATGCGTGCCGGAGCGCAAGGGATCAAGATCGTCTGCAGCGGCCGGCTCGGCGGTTCGGAGATGTCGCGCACGGACAAGGTGATCATGGGCCGTGTGCCGCGTCAGACGCTTCGTGCGGACATCGATTTCCACATCGCCGAGGCTCTGACGACGTACGGCCGCATCGGCGTCAAGGTCTGGGTCTATCACGGTGAGGTCCTGCCCGGTGATGAGCCGCTCATGGCCACCGACGCCGACTTCAAGAGCTAGGAGGACCCGGCGATGTTGATGCCAAAGCGGACGAAGTACCGCAAGCAGTTTCGCGGCCGAATGAAGGGCGCGGCCACCCGCGGCAACACGGTTCACTTCGGTGAGTACGGTCTGCAGTCCTTGTCCCCGTCGTGGGTGACGAGCCGTCAGATCGAAGCGGCCCGAAGGGCGATCGTTCGCTATGTGCGGCGCGGCGGCAAGATCATCATCCGGGTGTTCCCCGACAAGCCGGTGACGGCGAAGGCGGCGGAGACGCGGATGGGTTCCGGCAAGGGCGCCGTGGACCACTGGGTCGCGGTGGTGCGGCCGGGAAGCGTGCTGTTCGAGATCAGCGGTGTCTCCGAGGAACAGGCGCGCGAGGCGTTTCGGCTGGCGGGCCACAAGCTGCCCGTGCAGACGCAGTTCGTGATGAAGACCCAGTTCCAGCTGGGTGGAGGGGAAGGCTGATGCGCGCATCCGAAATTCGCCCCCTGACGGACGACGAGATCGCGGATGCGATCGAGAAGGCCCGCGAGGAAATGTTCAACCTGCGCTTCCAGCGGTCGGTGGGCCAGCTCACCGATACGAACCGGCCGCGACTGGTTCGGCGCAACATGGCGCGCTTGTTGACGATTCGTCGCGAGCGTGAGATCTGGGCGGCCTTCGAGGCCGACCCGACGGCCAACGCGTAAAGGACGCCCGATTATGCCAAAGCGCAAACTCACCGGGACCGTCGTCAGCAACAAGATGCAGAAGACGGCCGTGGTGCGCGTCGAGCGGCGGAAGCAGCACCCGCTGTACCGCAAGGTGATTCGCCACCACGTGCATCTGCACGCCCATGACGAGGCCGACGAGGCTCGCATCGGCGATCGTGTGGTGATCGAGGAGCACACGCCGCTGTCGCGCTTGAAGCGATGGATCATCGTGGAGTGGCTCGAGCGAGGTGACGCATGATCCAGATGCAGACGCGGCTTCGGTCCGCGGACAACACCGGCGCCAAAGAGCTCATGTGCATCAAAGTGCTCGGCGGTTCGAAGCGGCGCTACGCTGGTGTCGGCGACATCATCATCTGCAGCGTAAAGCAGGCGGCGCCGCATGGGGCGGTGAAGAAGGGCGACGTCGTCCGATGCGTCGTCGTGCGTACGGCCAAGGAATATGGACGGGCCGATGGCAGCTACATTCGGTTTGACGAGAACGCGGCGGTGATCATCGACAAAGACGGCAATCCTCGCGGCACCCGAATCTTCGGGCCCGTGGCGCGCGAGCTGCGCGATCGGCGCTACATGCGCATCGTCAGCTTGTCGCCTGAGGTTCTCTAGGAGTCCGGTCATGAATCGTGTGCGAAAAGGCGACCTCGTAGAGGTGATCTCCGGTGACGACAACGGTGCTCGTGGTGAGGTGCAATCGGTGCTCCTGGCCAAGGGTCGCGTCGTCATCCGAGGCGTGAACATGGTGAAGAAGCATCAGCGCCGCACGGGTGGTATCCGGACGCAAACGGGCATCATCGAGTTCGAGGCGCCGATCAGCCTCTCGAACGTCATGCCGGTGTGCGGTTCGTGTGACAAACCCGTTCGCGTCGGCTTCGCTGCCGGCGCGGAAGGCCGCAAAGTGCGCATGTGTCGTGCGTGCGGCGCGATCATCGACTAGAGTTCGGGAGGCAAACGTGTTCAAACCATTGCGCGAGAGGTATCGCGACGAGGTCGTCGGAACGCTCATCGAGGAGTTCAAGTACGGCTCGTCGATGCAGGTGCCGCGACTTGAGAAGATCGTGCTCAACGTGGGCTTGGGTGAAGCGCTGACGAACGCCAAGGCGATCGACTTCGCGACGGCCGACCTTCAGCTGATCTGCGGTCAGAAGCCAGTGGTCACTCGGGCTCGTAAGAGCATCGCCACCTTCAAGCTGCGCGAGGGCAATCCGATCGGCGCCAAGGTGACGCTGCGCGGCCAACGGATGTGGGACTTTCTCACCCGTCTGATCTACATCGCCTTGCCGCGTACGCGTGACTTTCGTGGGGTTAGCCCGAACGGCTTCGACGGGCGGGGCAACTACACCCTAGGGCTCAAGGAGCAGCTGATCTTCCCGGAGATCGACTACGACAAGATCGACAAGATCCGTGGTCTCGAGGTGACGATCGTGACCTCCGCCGCGAACGACGAAGAAGCGAGGCGTCTGTTTGCGCTCCTGGGCATGCCCTTCTGGAGCCGATAGGCCCGTCCGTTGAGGAGTTGACTATGGCCAAGACGTGCATGGCGTATCGAGAGATGCGACGAAAGTATCCGGTCCAAGTCCGCAACCGCTGCCGGCGGTGCGGACGACCGCGCGGGTACATGCGTAAGTTCCAATTGTGTCGAATCTGCTTCCGGCAACTCGCGTTGGAAGGCAAGATCCCTGGGGTTGTCAAGTCCAGCTGGTAGGCCATTTGAGGCCTAGTGGACCCTTTCGTCCGCTCGGAACCGGGGATCGGAGCCGAGGGACGACGTTTCGCGATGGAGCGAACCAAACATGAGCATGTCAGATCCCATCGCCGACTTGTTGACGCGGATTCGCAATGCGAACGAGCGTCGGCATAAGTACGTGCTGATGCCGTCCAGCAAGATCAAGGTCGAGATCGCCCGCATCCTCCAGGATGAGGGGTACATCAACGGCTACGAGGTTGCGGACGTCGAAAATCGGCCGACGCTACGCCTGGAACTGCGCTACAGTCACGGGCGGGAGCCGGTCATCACGCAGCTCGAACGGGTCAGCAAGCCCGGACGGCGCGTGTACGCTAAGCACCGCGACGTCCCGCGGGTGCTTCAGGGCATGGGCATCGCCATTCTCACGACGCCGCATGGCGTCATGACGGGCAAGCGGGCCCGGCATGAGAACGTGGGCGGCGAAGTTCTCTGCTACGTCTGGTAGGAGGCGCGTATGTCCCGCATCGGCAAGCAACCGATTCCTGTTCCGGCAGGGGTCGATGTGAAGATCCAGGGTTCATCGGTCACCGTCAAGGGACCGAAGGGCCAGCTGTCGCGCGTCTTCAACGATGAACTCGGCTTCGAGCGGGTCGACCAGGAGCTGCGTGTCACGCGTCCGACGGATGAACCACGTCACCGTGCCCTCCACGGGCTATCCCGTGCGCTGTTGGCCAACATGGTCACGGGCGTCACGGATGGGTTCAACCGGACGCTGGAGCTCATCGGCACCGGGTATCGAGTCGAGGACGAAGGCAAGGCGCTCGCGCTGTCGCTTGGCTTCTCACACGTGATCCGCCTCGTGGTTCCGGCTGGTCTTCAGTGCGCGGTGGAGGATCGTGGCAAGCGACTGATCATCACCGGCGCCGACAAGGAGATGGTCGGGCAGTTCGCGGTCGACATTCGCCGGCTTCGTCCACCCGAGCCGTACAAGGGTAAGGGCGTGCGTTATCAGGGCGAGTTCGTCCGGTTGAAGGCCGGCAAGTCCGGCAAGGGCAAGGGGAAGAAGTAATGTCTACGATCTCGATCGAGCGGCGGACATCGCGTCTGCGGCGGCACAATCGGGTGCGCCGACGCGTCGCCGGAACGCAGGTCCGCCCGCGCATGGCGGTCTTCCGCAGCCTGAAGCACATCTACGCGCAGATCATCGACGACACGACGGGCCACACGATGGCCAGCGCGTCGACGCGCGAGACGGCCTTGGCGGGCGATCTGGGCGGTCAGCCCAAGCGCGCGCAGGCCAAGGTCATCGGCCGTGTGGCCGCCGAGCGCGCCCAGGCGCTTGGGATCGACGCGGTCGTCTTCGACCGCGGTGGCTATCGCTATCACGGGCGCATCCAAGCCTTGGCCGACGGCGCCCGCGAAGCCGGCCTCAAGTTCTAGGAGCACAACGATGGACCAACCCCAGACAGGAACGGCACCGGCCGGCGGGGATCGTCGCCGGCGCGGTGGCGGTGGCGGTGGTGGCGGCGGTGGTGGCGGCCAGCAGGGCGGGCGACCGGGCGGCGGCGATCGAGGTGATCGACGACGACGAGAACGGGACGAGCCCGAATTCGACGAGCGGATCGTGTCGATCGACCGGACGGCCAAGACGCTCAAGGGTGGGCGCAACTTCGGCTTTCGCGTCGTCATGGTGGTCGGCGACAACAAGGGCCGGGTCGGCGTCGCCGTCGGCAAGGCAAACGAAGTGCCGGACGCCATCCGCAAGGGCATCGAACGCGCCAAGCGATCGATGATCACGGTGCCGATCATCGGCCAGACGATCCCGCACGAGGTGACGCATCGCAAGACGGCGTCCAAGATGATGTTGCGGCCCGCGACGCCGGGTACGGGCGTGATCGCCGGGCGCGGGGCGCGCGACGTCTTGGAGGCGGCTGGGATCCGCGACATCCTGACCAAGGGCCACGGCAGCAACAACGTGCTGAACGTCACGTTCGCCACGTTTGAGGCGCTCCAGCTCCTGAAGGACCCGGTCGACGAGGCTCGGCGGCGCGGCAAGCCGCTGGAGGACGTCATGCCGTTCTGGAGCCACCGCAATGTCCAGTGAAATGTTGTACGTGACCTACGTGAAGAGCTCGATCGGCTACAGCCAGCGTCAGAAGGACACGGTCCGCTCGCTCGGGCTTCGCAAGCTCGGTGAGACGGCGCTCGTCCCGGACAACGCGGCGATCCGGGGCATGGTGGCGGCTGTGGCGCATCTCGTTCGGTCCACGCCCGTCGCCGAAGCAGAGGTCTCTACGGCCGACGCGTAGGCGTCCGCCGAGCGGAACAAGGAAACAGCACGATGCGATTGCATGAACTCGCGCCGCCAGACGGCGCTCGAAGTCGGCGCAAGCGGGTGGCGCGCGGCAATGCCGGCCGCGGTGGCACGTATGCCGGCCGTGGCGTCAAGGGCCAGAACGCCCGAACGGGCGGCGCCAAAGAGCCGTTCTTCGAGGGCGGGCAGCTGCCGTTCGTGCGGCGACTGCCCTTCATTCGTGGCTTTACGAACATCTTCCGCGTGCACTACACGCCCGTGAACGTGGACCGACTCGAAGCGCTCTTCGACAGCGGCAGCGTCGTTACGCCGATGCGGCTGTTCGAGGCCGGCGTCATCAAGACGGTGCTCGAGCCGTACAAGGTGCTCGGGAGCGGCAAGCTCGCCAAGTCGTTGACGGTGCAGGCGCCTCGGTTCAGCGCTTCGGCGCGACAGATCATCGAGGCCTCGGGCGGCGCGTGCGAGGAGCTTGCGGACACGTTCAAGCGGCCGGGCATGCGCCGCGAACACAAGCGCGGAAACTAAGCCCCCGACTCGTCGGGCGGCGGCTGTGGGAGAGGAATGCCTGCCATGTTGGACTCGCTTCGCCAATCTATGCGTTTGCCGGATCTCCGACGGCGCATCCTCTATACGATCGGAATCCTGGCGGTCTATCGCTTCGCGGCGCATGTCCCGCTGCCCGGCGTCAACAAGATCCAGCTCGCCGCGCTCTTCAACGCGGGCGGCAACGGGGCGGTGGGCAGGGCGTTGGACTTCCTTGACCTCCTGTCCGGCGGCGCGCTGGAGAACTTCTCCGTCATGACGCTCGGCGTGTATCCCTACATCACCGCCTCCATCATCATGCAGCTCCTCACGCCCCTCATCCCGTCCCTCGAGGAGCTCTCCAAGGAGGGCGAGGCCGGGCGCAACAAGATCAACATGTGGACCTATTGGCTGGCGATCCCGCTGTCGATGGTGCAGGCGATCGCGCAGATCGCGCTGATCAACAGCAGTTCCAGCGGCGCGTCGGGCGGCCAGGTCATCGCCTTCGGCGCCGGCCAGCCGCTCAACACCCTGACGGTGCTCGTGGCGCTGACGGCCGGCACGTTCTTCGGATTGTGGCTCGGCGAGCGGATTACGGAGAACGGCATCGGCAACGGCGTGTCCATCCTGATCTTCGCCGGCATCGTCAGCGGGATGCCGGCCCGGATGTTCTCGGTTTTTAGCCAGTCGAAGGTTGCGTTTATCGCCGTGTTGATCGTTACGGTCGCCACGGTCTTCCTGATCGTCATCGTGTCCGAGGGGCATCGCCGGATCGCGGTGCAGTATGGTCGCCAGATGCGGGGCCAGCGGGTGTACGGCGGTCAGACCACGTACATTCCGCTCCGGGTGAACTCGACGGGCATGATCCCGCTGATCTTCGCGAACTCGCTGCTGATCTTTCCGGCCGTCATCGGCAACGTGATGCTCAAGTCGGCCAACGACCGGACGGCGACGATCGGCAGTTGGATCAGCGTCCACTTCAGCCCGAACGCGGGCCTTTACTTCCTGGTCTACTTTGTCTTGGTCATCGCGTTCACGTTCTTCTACACGGACGTCGTGTTCCGGCAGCAGAACCTGCACGAGACGCTTCAGCGCAACGGCGGCTTCGTGCCGGGGATCCGGCCGGGCAAGCGGACAGAGGACTACCTGACCGGGATCATGCACCGCATCACCCTGGTCGGCGCGTTCTTCCTGGGCTTCGTGGCGGTGCTGCCGTACTTCGCGGGTCAAGTGACCGGCATGTCCGCGAGCACGGCGATGGTCATCAGCGCCACGGGGCTGCTGATCGTCGTCGGGGTTGTCCTGGACACGATCAAGCAGCTCGAGGCGCAGCTCACGATGCGCCACTATGAAGGGTTCATCCGGTAGTCGGGCCCGGTTTGACGGTTTGCCCGCGATTGCGTACCCTTACCGCTTGCCCTGTCGCGGGCTGGCAGAGGAGCCATGGTCATGAAAGTTCATCCAAGCGTCAAGAAGCGCTGCGAGAAGTGCAAGATCATCCGGCGCAAAGGTCGGGTGTACGTGATCTGCGAGACCAAGAAGCACAAGCAGCGCCAGGGTTAGGGGGTCGAAGATGGCACGTATTGCGGGCGTCGATCTGCCGCGGGACAAGCGGACGATCATTTCGCTGACGTATATCTACGGTGTGGGACGGCGGACGAGCGAGTCCATCCTCGAGGGGACGGGCATCGACGGCAACAGCCGGCTCAAGGATCTCACCGACGACGAGGTCGGCCGGCTGCGGACGTTCATCGACCAGAACATCAAGGTCGAGGGCGATCTGCGGCGCGAGGTCGGGCAGAACATCAAGCGGCTGCAGGAGATCGGATGCTATCGCGGCATCCGGCATCGGCGCCGCCTGCCGCTGCGCGGGCAGCGGACGAAGACGAACGCGCGGACCAATCGCGGTCCACGCAAGACGGTTCCGGTGCGCAAGCGGGCCGGCAAGTAACCATAGCCACGAGCCGGCGAGCGGTGCGCGCCGCGGCTTGATGAGGAGACGACGATGGCTCGACGCCAAGCGCAAACCAGCGGCCGCCGTGGGCGACGTGTCGCCCGCAAGAATGTCCCGAGCGGGCGTGCCTACGTGCACGCCACGTTCAACAATACGATCGTCACCATCACCGACCCGAACGGGAACACGGTGTGTTGGAAAAGCGGCGGCACGGCCGGGTTCAAAGGCTCGCGCAAGAGCACGCCGTACGCCGCGCAGCTCGCGGCGGAGTCCGCCGCGCGTGAGGCGGGGGAGCACGGCATGCGGGAGGTCGACGTCCTCGTCAAGGGGCCCGGACCCGGCCGTGAATCGGCCGTGCGCTCGCTGTTCCAAGGCGGTTTGAAGGTCAACTCGATCACCGACGTGACGCCGATCCCGTTCAACGGCTGCCGCCCGCGCAAGAAGCGTCGCGTCTAGGCGGCGAAGCGGACGGCGCGTGGACTGGATGCCGTCCGCACGGCGCGGAATGCGGTGCGGAGCGGGGCCGCTGCGAAGCGGCAACCGGAAGAGCGGCACGACGGTGTGCCATGAGCAGCGGAGAACACGCATTGGAAACCATGCTGTCTTTGGAACAAACACGGGTTGAGATCCAGCGGGCGACCGATCGCTATGCGCAGATCACCGTCACCCCACTCCTGGGGGGATACGGCACGACGATCGGCAATGCGCTCCGGCGCGTCCTGCTTTCGAGCCTGGACGGGGTCGCGATCACGAGCATCAAGGTCGCGGACGTCTACCACGAGTTCTCGGTCATCCCGCACACGCGGGAGGATTCGACGCAGCTGCTCTTGAACCTCAAAGAGGTTCGATTTCGGCCGCTGACGGACAACGGGGTGGGAGAGTGGCGGCTCAACCTTATGGCCCACGGTGAAGGGTTGGTGACGGCGGCGGACATCCAGTTGCCCAGCGATCTTGAGATCGCGAACCCCGAGCAGGCGATCGTGACGCTCGACTCGCGCGAGGCGGATCTTCAGTTGGAGTTCATCGTCCGGCGTGGGCGGGGCTACTCGCCGGCCGAGGATCGGGGCAAGCTGCAGATCGGCGAGTTGCCAGTCGACGCGATCTTCAGCCCGATCCGGCGCGTGACGCACCAGGTCACCAAGACGCGCGTCGGCAAGCTGGCGAACTACGACAGCTTGACCCTCGAGGTCTGGACGGACGGCACGCTCAAGCCGGACGACGCGGTCCGGAAGGCAGCGGCGCTGCTCGTCGACCAGTTTCGTATCGTCGCCGGCTTCGGCGCGGAGGTCCTGCCGGAGGTCGAGGTCGAGCGGCAGGGGATCCCGAAGCACGTGTACGAGACGGCGATCGAGGAGTTGGCGCTGTCCGTCCGAGCGTACAACTGCTTGAAGCGCGCCGGTTTGACGCGGGTGGGCGAGATCTTGGAGCGCATGTCCCATGGGTTCGACGACATGCTGCTCATCCGAAATTTTGGCCAGAAGTCGCTCGATGAGCTGATCGAAGCGCTCGAGGGCAAGGGCTACATGGACTACATCCCCAAGCGCGACGCCGCCGCCGGCGACGCCGCGCCGGCCATGGATGGGGCGGAGGACTGAAATGGGGCACGCAAAAGCGGGTAGCAAACTCGGGCGCAAGACCGGTCACCGGCGCGCCATGTTCCGCAACCTGATGTCGGACTTGTTCCGCCATGAGCGCATCCGAACGACGTCGGCGAAGGCGGACGCGGTGCGGGGCGAGGCGGAGCGATTGATCACCTTTGCCCGCAAGGGGGATCTTCACGCACGCCGCATGATCATGCGGGAGATCCAGGATCAGGCGATCGTGGACAAGCTGATCCACGTGATCGGTCCGGACATGAGCGAACGGCCCGGAGGGTACACGCGGATCGTCAACCTTGGCCCACGCAAGGGCGACGCCGCGCCGATGGTCTTCTTGGAGTTGGTGGACTGACCGATCGACGGCTGCGGGCGCGCATCGCCTACGACGGCACCGCGTTTCTCGGCTGGCAGCGTCAGCCCGGAGCGCGCACCGTTCAAGGTGAAGTTGAGGCCGCGATTTCGATCGTGATCGGCGAGGCCGTGCACATCGTCGGCGCCGGGAGGACCGATGCCGGCGTGCACGCCTTTGGGCAGGTTGCGCACTTTGACACGCGATGGATAGGCTCGTGCACCACGCTCAGACGGGCGGTGAACGCCGTGCTGCCGCGCGACGTGGCCGTTCGGGCGATCGGCCTCGCGCCGCCGGGCTTTCATGCCCGGTACAGCGCGGTCGAGCGACGGTATCGGTATCGGATCTGGCGCGCGCCGGTGCGAAACCCGCTCGCCCGTCGGACGGCGTATCACGTTCCGTATCCGTTGGACGCCGATGCGATGGCCGCCGCGGCCGCCCGTATCGTCGGCCATCGAGACTTCGGAGCGCTTGGTCGGGCAGTTGCGCCTTCCACGTTGACCATCCGGCGGCTCGATCAGCTGGTGGTCGTCCCGAATGGGCCGATGCTGGACGTGCGATTCGTGGGCAATGCGTTCCTGCGGCATCAGGTGCGGCGTACAGTCGGTCTGCTGATCGACGTGGGCCGAGGCAAGTGGCCGCCCGAGGTGGTCGACGACGTGTTGGCGGGGCGGTCCGGAGCGCCGGTCGCATGGCGGGCGCCGGCGTGGGGGTTGGTGTTGACGGATGTGCGGTATCCATCGCAGGCTGAGTTGGCTGCGCACGCGATCGATCGCGTGTTGAAGGAAGGGGAAGAATCATGATGCGAACCTACACCCCGAAGATGTCGGAGGTGGAGCGACAATGGTGGGTCGTCGACGCGGACGGCCAAAACTTGGGTCGCCTGGCTTCGGCCATCGCGACGCGCCTGCGCGGCAAGCACCGTCCGGACTTCACGCCGCATCTGGATCTTGGCGATCACGTGATCGTGATCAACGCGGCGCTGATCGCCACCACGGGTGCACGGTTGGCCGATAAGATGTACTATTCCCACTCCGGCTATCCGGGCGGCTTGGCCGAGACAAGTCTCGGCGAGTTGCTCGCCAAGCACCCGGATCGCGTGCTCAAGTTGGCCGTTCGGGGCATGCTTCCGCGCAACCGTCTTGGGCGGGCGATGATCAAGAAGCTGCGCGTGTACGGCGGGGCAGAGCACCCCCATGCGGCGCAGAAGCCGAACATGCTCGTCGTCGACACGTCCCTGGGCTGATCGCCCGCGGACGCGTGCTGCACGGTTTTCGAAGGAGTCTCACGATGTCTACTCAGACGGCGACCCGCAAGGCGCCGATGGCCGTCAACCTGGACGGCCGGTACTTCTACGGGATCGGTCGACGGAAGTCGGCTTCGGCCCAGGTCCGCCTGTATTCCGCCGGCAACGGCGCGGTGATCGTCAACGGCAAGCCGCTCGACGAGTTCTTCGGCCGCGAGCGCGACCGGGCGACGGTGCTCTCGCCGCTGAACGTGTCGCACGTCAGCGCGTTCACGGTCACGGCGCTGGTCCAGGGCGGGGGCATCACGGGCCAGTCGGGCGCGATCATGCAGGGCATCGCCCGCGCACTCGTGCTGTCGGACGAGGATAACCGAGCTGCACTTCGGCGCGGCGGCTACCTCACCCGTGATCCGCGCGAGAAGGAACGCAAGAAGCCCGGCCTCAAGCGGGCCCGCAAGGCGCCGCAGTACACGAAGCGCTAGATCTGGCGCTTCGATCGGCGGAGCGCTATGGCTCCGTCGGGCCAAGACAGGCATCGACAAACAGGGCGAGCACGGCCGGCGACGGTCGCTGCTCGCCCTGTGTCTGCTCGCCCTGTGTCTGCTCGCCCTGTGTCGGCGGGCGGCGCAGCGCCACGAGAAACTCGCGGTTGCCGTCGGCGCCCGTGATCGGCGATGGCAAGCCGCCGACAAGCGACCAGCCCGCGTCGACGGCCACGCCGACTACGTGTTCGACCACCCGGCGATGGATCAGCGGATCACGGACGATCCCGCCGCGACCGACGTCCGAGCGCCCGGCCTCGAATTGGGGCTTGACGAGCGCCACGACGGTGGCCCCGGGGGCGACGAGTCTCCACACCGCGGGCAACACGGCCCGGACGGCGATGAACGCCACGTCGATCGTCGCGAACCGTACGGTCATCGGAAGGGCGTCCAGCGTGCGGACGTCCGTGCGCTCGAGGGAGGTCACCCGCGGATCCGTCCGGAGCCGCCACGCCAACTGTCCGCGCCCGACATCCACGGCGAACACATGGCGGGCGCCGCGTTGCAGCATGCAGTCCGTGAACCCGCCGGTTGACGCACCGACGTCGAGGGCCACCTGGTCGGCGACGGACAGTTCGAGCCCGTCGAGCGCCGCCGCGAGCTTCGTCCCGCCGCGGCTGACATACGGATTCGGTTGCCGCACGAGCGCTTCGCAGTCGACGGTGACGCTGTGCCCCGGCTTGTCGCTGCGCTGCCCGTCGACATACACCGAACCGGCTCGAATCACGGCCTGCGCGCGGCTGCGCGTCTCGGCCAAGCCGCGGTCGACGAGCAGCTGATCCAGTCGGATGCGGCCTGGCCGTGGTTCGCGTGTCATCACGGGCGATGGTAGCGCAGGCCGCGGTTCGTTGACCATGCCGCCGCCGCGCCCGTAAAATCGCCGTGTGACATCGAACCCTTCGCCCGAACCGCCGCCGAAGCCGCACCGCCGTCCGTTGTGGCGGGCGGTGTTGGCGGCGATGCGGCCGCGGCAGTGGACCAAGAACGCGTTCGTGTTCGCCGCGCTGCTGCTCACCCAGCAGCTGGCCTGCCGTCCGAAGCTGATGAGCACGGTCGTCATGTTTCTCAGCTTCTGTGCGGTGTCCAGCGCCGTCTATCTCGTAAACGACCTGGCTGACGTCGAGAACGACCGGCGGCACCCGGAAAAGCGCCATCGCCCGTTGGCCAGCGGCGACCTCGGGCCGCGCACGGCGATCGCGGTGGCGCTTGTTCTGGCCACCGTCGGCATCGGCGCGACCCTGGCATTGGCCGGTGGCGCGATCCCCGTCGGCGTCGGCGCGGTGCGGCCGAGCCCGCTCGTTGCGGTCGCGATCATCGGGTACCTCGTGTTGCAGCTGGCGTACACGTTCGTGCTGAAGCACATGGTGATCATCGACGTTCTCGCCATCGCCGGCGGGTTCGTCCTGCGCGTGCTCGCGGGCGGCGCGGCGATCGACACGCCGATCTCGCCCTATCTTTATGTGTCGATGATCAACCTCGCCCTGTTTCAGGGCTTTGCCAAGCGTCGTCACGAGCTGCATGTGCTGGCCGATTCCGCCAGCGGCCATCGGCGGAGCCTCGAGGAATACACGGAGCCGTTGCTGGACCAGTTCATCCTGCTCGCGGCGTCCGTCACGGTGGTCACCTACTGCCTGTACGCGATCACGACGCCGGCGCGGCCCAAGGGCGTGAGCGCGAACCTTCTCCTGCTCACCGTGCCGTTCGTGCTCTACGCGATCTTGCGCTATCTGTACCTCGTGCAGGCGCGCGGCATGGGCGGCTCGCCCGAGGACATCCTACTGCGGGACCGACCGATGCTGCTCAGCGTCACGGGATGGGTCGCGGCGTTCGTGATCATCCTGTACGTCGTGCCGCGGGTCACCGGCGAGAGTGCTTCCACGGGCGCCCGCGGCGCCTGCGCGGCGGCCCAGCCAGCGGAGCCGCGGCACGCGCCTTAGCGGGTGAGGTGCTCGGCGTTGACCGGCGCACGCTCGGTATCCGGTTCGCCCCAGCCGCCGCCGCCCGGCGTTCGAATCTCGATCGCGTCGCCCGCATCGACGGCGAAGGTGGCCTTGCCTGGCAGGGTCCGCCAGCGGCCTGCCCGCTGGATGCGGTTGACGCCCACCGCACCTGGTCCTCCGCCGGCCAGACCATAGGGCGGCGTGCGCCGTCGGTCGCTGAGCACGGTCACCGTCGCCGGCGCCAGGAAGCGCAGGCGGCGGATAATGCCGTCGCCGCCCGACCATCGGCCGCGGCCGCCCGAACCGCGGCGCAGCGCGTAGCGCTCGACGCGGATCGGAAAGGCCGCTTCGAGCGCCTCGATCGGAGTGTTGCGCGTATTCGTCATGTGCACCTGCAGTCCGCTTGCGCCAGCGCCGCTCGGTCCGGCGCCGCCACCGCCGCCGGCCGTTTCGTAGTACGCCCACGGCCGGCCGTCCGCGTCGCACCCTCCGGCGAGGACGTTGTTCATCGTCCCCTGGCTTGCGGCCGGAATGCCGGGCACCCCGATCGCGGCCAGCGCGCCGAAGAGAACGTCCACGATCCGCTGGCTCGTTTCGACATTGCCGCCGGCCACCGCCGCCGGACGGATGGGGTCGAGCAGCGAACCCTTCGGCGCCTCGACGCGCACCGTCGAGAAGAGCCCGTCGTTCATCGGGGTGGTGGGCAGGAGACAGCAGGCGACATAAAACGCGGCCGAGCGCGTCACGGCCAGGGGCGCGTTGAGGCCACCGGCGCACGACCGCGCGGTACCGGCGAAGTCGACGTCCAGTCCTTCTGGGCCGATCGAGACACGGGCCTGGATGCGCAACGGCCCGATGCCGCGGCCGTTGTCGTCCAGCGTGTCGGTGAAGCGGGCCGTGCCGGGCGGCAGGGCGGCCCATCCGGCCAGCGCCAGGTCTCGGCTCCATGTCAGCAGTCCCTCGCAACAGCCGAGGAAGCCCGGCGCAGCCGCCAGCAGGCCCGCCAGTCGCCGTTCGCCGGCGCGATGAGCCGCCCATTGCGCCTCGAGATCGCCGTGGCGCGCCTCGGGCGTTCGGCTGTTCGCGGCGACGATGTCCCAGACCGCGCGCACACGGCGCCCTCGGTCGAAGAGCCGGACGGGGGGCAGGATCAACCCTTCGCCGAAGAGGTCGTCCGCGAACGGCAGCGAACCGGCGGACATGCCGCCGATGTCCGCGTGGTGCGCCCGGCTGACCAGCAGTGCGACCGGGCGGCTGTTTGGGGCATCGGGGCCGAACACCGCGCTTACAAGCGTCAGGTCGGGCAGGTGGCTGCCGCCCGCGTACGGGTCGTTCAGCAGCACGGCGTCGCCCCGCCGCCACGGCCCGGCGGCGCGCGCGGCGGCTACGGCAGCCGGCAACGCGCCCAGATGGACGGGGATGTGCGCGGCCTGCGCCAGCATGCGGCCGGCCGGGTCGAACACCGCGCACGAGAAGTCGAGCCGTTCTTTGATGTTCGGCGAGCTGGCGGCGCGCATCAGCGCCGCGCCCATCGCGTCGCACACGGACGCGAGCTGGTGGCGCGTCACCTCGAGCGAGGCGTGGTCGACGGGCACCGGCTACGGGTATCCGGTTTCCGTGGGATATCCGAGACCCGTCGGGCTTGGTCCCGGCGTTACGGACGGCGTCCCGGGACCGGGCGTCGGCGTTGTAGTCGTCGATGCCTCGGGCTCGGTGGCCTGTTCTGTCGGCAACTGCGGTTCGAAGTTCGGCCGGCGCGGTGTGGACGCGGTGGCTTGGCCGAAGCTCTCCGCCTGGGCCGTCATCAACGCGCGTCGTTCGGAAATCGCGTCCGCCGCCCCGAACGGATCTTGGGCATCGCGCGTCGGACCGCCGAGGACCGGGGCGCTCGGGTCGAGCGGTCCCTGGCCCACCGGTGTGGCGCTCGGAAACGATGAACCGGACTCGGATCCGAAGCCCAACCCCAACCCGGTGTCGGCCCCCAGGACAGTGGGCGTCGGAACCACTCCGGGCATCGCAGGGGTTGCGACGCCGACGGGCCGGATGCCCGAAGACTGGCCTCCGGCCGTGGCGGCGGGCGTCACGGTCGGCGGCTGGAGGGCGGCGAGGCGGCCGTTGTTGACGCACAGCCAGCGGCCGGCGACGCCGCCGGCGCCCGCGCACGCGAACTGGAGGATCACGGCGCCCAACAGCGCCATGCCGACCAGCAGCGCTGCAAGCTCGTGGGTTACCGCCCGGCTGCGGGTCGGGGTCGCGCGTTCAGGGGCGCGGTAGATCATGCTCGTCCATCCATCCGGGCGGGCCAAAGCGACCGGGCCATAGCGACGACGGGGCGCGCTGGCGGGCAAGTCTAGGGCGCGGCGTCGGCCCAGTCAATGCATGCGCCCCCGCATCGCTCGAATCGCGCGCCGCCGCCGGGTCACGGTCCATCCGCGCAGGTGTTGCATTGGGTTGGCGTGTTGCGGGAGGGAACGCTATAATCGCCCCGGGCTCAACCTGCGCGCTCGTCAAAACCGTCATCCGGAGAGGGTGCGATCGGTGCCGTCCGCCCGGCGGCACCTTTGTCTCGTTAGGCCGCCCATGCCCACCCGCCCAGCTTGTCGCTGGTGCGTGTTGACGACGCTCGTACCGCCGCGCGCAACGCAACCGTTGCCGCGGGGCGGACGGCACACCCGTGAGGAGTAAGATCCTTGGAGATCAAGGACTTCCACGCCATCCGCATCAGCTTGGCGTCGCCGGACGAGATTCGCTCGTGGTCCCATGGCGAGGTCACCAAGCCCGAGACGATCAACTATCGACGGCTGCGTCCGGAGAAGGACGGCCTGTTCTGCGAGGCGATCTTTGGCCCGACGAAGGACTGGCAGTGCTACTGCGGGAAGTACAAGAAGATTCGCTACCGCGGCATCGTCTGCGATAAGTGCGGCGTCGAGGTTACGCGCGCCCGCGTGCGGCGCGAGCGGATGGGGCACATCCAGCTCGCGAGCCCCGTTGCGCACATCTGGTACACCCGGCGGGTGCCGAGCTATCTCGGCATCCTCCTGGACATCTCGCGCCGCAACCTCGACCGCGTGCTGTACTTCGCACAGTACATCATCACGACCGTGGACGACGACGAGCGCGCCCGCGTGCTGAAGCGCCTCGAGGACGAGCACCACGAGCAGGTCACTGCGCTTCGGGCGCAGGCCGGACTGGTCGAAGGCGACGCCGCTCCCTCCACGGACGACGCCCTTGCCGCGCTGCGGATCGAGCTCGACGAGCGTCGCGCCGCCGCGGAGGCCGAGTTTGACGCCCGTTCCACAGAGCTTATGGCGGCGTCGAAGGCGATGCAGGCGGACCTCAAGAAGCGCCGCGACAAGCCGGCCGCGAAGGCGATCGTCTTCGAGCCGACGGGCACGACGCTCGTGGCGGAGGGCGATACGGTCAGCCCCGAGGCGCAGGAGCAGCTGACCGAGCTCGTCCAGGCGCGCCTCTCGGATCTCGGCATCGAGGCCCAGGAAGCGGTCCGCGAGCTGACGGACCGCTTCGAGGCGGAGCAGACCAAGGCGCTGCGGGACGCGGAGAAGAACGCGCGCACGGCCGAGCAGCGGATCGGCGCGGAGGCGGCGGCGCTCGAGTCGCAGTTCCGCGAACGACGCGATGAGGTGAACGGCATCCAGGTGATGCAGCTCCTCACGGAAGCGGAGTACTGGGACCTCAAGGAGCGCTTCGCGGGCGTCTTCACGGCCGGGATGGGCGCCGAGGCGCTGTTTGAGATCGTCAGCCGGATGGACCTCGAGAAGCTCGGCAAGGAGATGCGCCAGGAGATCCTCCAGGGGCGCAGCAAGCAGCGGCGGCGCAAGGCGACCAAGCGCCTGAAAATTGTCGAGGCACTCCGGCGGTCCAGCAACCGCCCGGAGTGGATGATCCTCCAGGTGCTGCCGGTGATCCCGCCCGACCTGCGCCCGATGGTGCAGCTCGACGGCGGCCGTTTCGCCACCTCGGACCTGAACGACCTATACCGCCGGGTGATCAACCGCAACAACCGCCTGAAGCGGCTGTTGGACCTCGGCGCGCCGGACGTGATCATCCGCAACGAGAAGCGCATGTTGCAGGAGGCCGTCGATTCCCTGATCGACAACAGCCGACGCGGCAAGGCGGTGAGCGCCCGCGGGCGGCGCAAGCTCAAGAGCCTGTCGGACATGCTAAAGGGCAAGCAGGGCCGATTCCGGCGCAACCTGCTCGGCAAGCGCGTGGACTACAGCGGCCGTTCGGTCATCGTGACCGGGCCGCACCTCAAGCTGGACCAGTGCGGCCTGCCCAAGACGATGGCGCTGGAGCTTTTCCGCCCGTTCGTCATGCGCAAGCTGGTCGAATACAACTACGCCCACAACGTCAAGGGCGCCAAGCGGCTCATCGAGAAGATGGACGACGTCGTGTGGCAGGTGCTCGAAGAGATCATCGAGGACTACCCGGTGCTCCTGAACCGCGCCCCCACGCTGCACCGGCTCGGCATCCAGGCGTTCCAGCCGATCCTCGTCGAGGGGAAGGCGATCCAGATCCACCCGCTGGTCTGCGCCGCGTTCAACGCGGACTTCGACGGCGACCAGATGGCGGTGCACGTGCCGTTGTCCGAGAAGGCCAAGCGCGAGGCGCGCGAGCTGATGATGGCGACGCACAACCTGCTAAAGCCCTCCTCGGGCGAGCCGATCGTCGAGCCCCAGAAGGACATGGTGCTCGGGATGTACTACCTCACGGTGGAGCGACCGGGCGTCGAGGGCGACGGACGGTGCTTCGCCAGCCTCGAGGAGGTGGAGTACGCCTACGAGATCGGACAGGTGCACCTTCAGGCGCCGATCTCGGTCCGTACGGCGACGTACTACGACGAGGACCGCAAGCGCTACGCCGACGACATGCCCCGCGAGCGCATCGTCACCACGACCGTGGGCCGCGCGATTTTCAACCTTCACATGCCCGAGCGGATCCGGTTATACGACCCCGGCATGCCCCTCGGTAAGGCCGAGGTGAAGACGCTGGTCATGGAAGTCTATCGTCACCTGGGTCCGGCCGCGACGGCGGACGCAGTGGACCGGATGAAGTCGATCGGCTTCACGTTCGCGACGCGCTCGGGCCTTTCGATCGCCGTCGATGACATCGTCGTGCCGGCGCGCAAGGGCGAGATCATCGCCGAGGCGGACGATGTTGTGCTCCAGCTGAACCGCCAGTTCCGGCGCGGCCTCATCACGGACGACGAGCGCTACATGCGCACGGTGGACATCTGGAACCGCGTCACGGACGAGCTGACCGAGGCTGTCCGCAGCGAGCTGCCAGAGTACGGCTCGATCCGCCTGATGGCCGCCAGCGGCTCCACCAAGGGCGGGTTCAACCCGATCCGCCAGCTGGCCGGCATGCGCGGGCTGATGAGCGACCCATCGGGCCGGATCATCGACCTGCCGATCCGGTCGAACTTCCGCGAAGGGCTGTCCACGCTGGAGTACTTCATCTCGACCCACGGCGCCCGCAAGGGTCTCGCGGACACCGCCCTGCGCACGGCGGACGCCGGCTACCTCACGCGGCGCCTGGTCGACGTGGCGCAGGACGCCGTGATCAACGACTTCGACTGCGGTACGACGAACGGCCTGCTGCTCTCGGCGCGCACGGATCCCGTGCTCGCGGACACCCTGCGGGACCGCTTGGCCGGCCGCGCGGTGCAGGGCGCCGTCGTCGATCCCAAGACGGGCGAGGTGCTCGTCGAGGACAAGACGATCCTCGGCACCGAGGAACTCGACCGCTTGGAGGCGGCGGGCGTCACCGAGGTCTGGGTTCGCTCGACGCTGCACTGCGAGCTGCAGCACGGCATCTGTCAGCTGTGCTACGGCATGGACCTTGCCCGCCCCGGCCTGATCCATGTCGGCGAGGCGGTCGGGATCATCGCCGCCCAGTCGATCGGCGAGCCGGGCACGCAGCTCACGCTGCGCACGTTCCACACCGGCGGTGTGGCGGCGGGCGGCGGCGACATCACGCAGGGTCTGCCGCGCGTCCAGGAGCTCTTCGAAGCCCGCAACCCCAAGGGCGAGGCGATCCTCGCCGACATCGCCGGCCAAGTGTCCCTCAACCGGGACGGCGAGATCACGACGATGGCCATCAACGACGTGCAGATCGTCAGCGACGAGTACCCGTTGACGACCGGCTTCAAGGCGGCGGTTGCGTCCGGTGATCCGGTGGAGGCGAACAAGCCCGTCGCGCTCGGGCCGGGCGGCGAGGGCCAGATCGTGGCCGAGCACGCCGGCGTCGCGGACGTGTCGCGCGACAAGGTCGTCGTTCGATGGGAGCAGCGTCGGAACGAGGAGTACATCGTCCCCGTCGGCGCGCGGCTCTTGGTCAAGAGCGGCGATCGGGTGGAGGCCGGCATGCAGCTGACAGAGGGTCCGAAGAACCCGTACCGCCTGCTGGCGATCCTCGGCGTCGAGGCGACGCAGACGTATCTCCTGGACGAGATCCAGCGGGTGTACCGCGCCCAGGGCGTGGTGATCAACGACAAGCACATCGAGATCATCGTCCGCCAGATGCTCTACAAGGTGCGCATCCTGCGCCCGGGCGACACGAAGCTCCTGCCCGGTGATCTTGTGGGCATGCAGACGATCGATGACCTGAACGTCGCGATCAGCGCGCGGGGCGGCCGGCCGGCGACGTATCAGCCGATGCTGCTGGGCATCACCAAGGCGTCGCTCGAAACGGACAGCCTCCTTTCGGCTGCGAGCTTCCAGCACACGATCAACATCCTGGCCAAGTCCGCGATCGAAGGTAAAACGGATCGGCTCATCGGTCTCAAGGAGAACGTGATCATCGGCAAGCTGATCCCGGCGGGCAGCGGGTTCCGCCGGCCGGACAGCGACACCGCGCTCGCGGAGCCGACGCCGGACAACCTGGCCGACCTCGATCTGGCGGACGACGTGCTGGCGGAGCTGTTCGACGACGACGGCGACTTCGAGCGCATGGCGCTGTCCGACGGCGATCTCGATCCCGTCTCGGCGTCCCGCGCCGCGGTCTCGGAATACGACAGCGGCGACGCGAGCATCGACCTGGGCGACGAGGAAGACGACGAGGCCGAGAACCTGGTGGACGATGAGGAGGAGGACGAGGAGAACCTCGACTACGACGACGAGGAAGAGAGCAGCAGCGAAGCCGAGTTCGACGACGAGGACTGACCGCGCCTGCGCGCCACCGAAAAAGTAGAGGACGATGCACGAAGACGCTGACATGACGCCCGACACGGACGACACGCCGGCCACGCCGGATCGATCGGACGACGCTAGCGCGTCGCCGGCGGACGAGGTGGTCGACGGGGCCGACTCCGAAGCGAGCGCGCCCGAAGGGGCCGCCGCGGCGCCGTCCGCCGATGCCATGCCGGACGAGCCAGAGGAAGCGGTTGTCGCGGATGCCGGTGGATCGGGCCCGGACGCCGACATATCGGACGCGGTCGCCGAGGCGGAGGACGACGGCGGAGACGCCGCGATGTCCGACCTTGCGGCGCGGGCGGAGGCGGAGGGCACGTCCATGATGGCGCTCCTGCTGGCGGAGGGCGACTTCCTGCCGGGCCAATACCAACGCGGCGACCTCGTCGAGGGCACCGTGCAGAGCAAGGGGCGGGACCAGCTCACCGTGAACCTTGGCGCGAAGCAGGAAGCCGTCGTGCCGGCGAGCGACATCGCCCGCGTGCCCAAGGCGGTCTGGGATGCGGTCAACGTCGGCGACTCGCTCCAATTGGTCGTCATGCGACCGGACGGACGCGACGGCGAGATCGTCCTGTCGATGTCGCAGGCGCTCACGGCGGAGGACTGGACCCGGGCGGAGAAACTGCTGGAGAGCGGCGACGTGATCGAGCTCGAGATCGTCGGCTTCAACCGGGGGGGGATCCTGGCCGGCTTTGGCGGGCTGCAGGGGTTCATCCCGCGCAGCCAGATGGCGCGGCCGATGCCGGAAGGCGGCCCGGAACGCATGGTCGAGTTCGTCGGCCAGCGGGTTGTGGTCAAAGTGGTCGAGGTCAGCCGCGCGAAGCGGCGGCTCATCATGAGCGAGCGCCAGGCCGCCCGCGAGTGGCGCTCGGAGCGAAAGCGCCAGATCTTGGGTGACCTGAACGAGGGCGACGTCCGACGCGGCCGTGTGACGTCGATCGCCGACTTCGGCGCGTTCATCGATCTCGGCGGGGCGGATGGCTTGGTCCACGTGTCCGAGATGGGATTCGACCGCAACCGCAAGCCGTCGGACATCGTCAAGGTCGGGGACGAGGTCGACGTGCTCGTGCTGAACATCGATCGTGAGCGCAAGCGGATCGGCCTGAGCATGAAGCGGCTGCAGAAGGACCCATGGGCCAAGGCCGCGGACGAGCACTACATCGGCGAGCTCGTCGACGGGGTTGTCGTGAACATGGCGGACTTCGGGGCGTTCGTGCGACTGCCGGACCACCTCGAGGGGCTGATCCACATCTCGGAGATCGCCGATGCCGCCGTGCGCCACCCGTCCGACGTGCTGCGTTCGGGGCAGACCGTCACCGTCGAGATCATCGCGCTCGACCCGGACCGGCAGCGCCTTGGGTTGAGCTTGCGACGCGTGCCGGAGCATCTGCGGCACGCGGATGAGGGGCCGGCGGACGAGCCGGATGAACCGGAAGCGTCGACCGAGTCGGCGGCGCCGGCCGAATCAGCTGCGCCTGAACCTTCGCCCGCGCCGGCCGGCATGGACGCGGCCACGGCGGACGACGCCGCCGACGAGCCGGCCGATGGTGCCGACGACGGCGGCGCCCCGGATGATGGACCGCAAGCTGCCCCGGACGATGCACCGGTCGATGCAACGGACGCTGCAACGGACGATGCCGGGGATGCGGCACCGGACGCATCACCGGACGCGACGGCCTAGCGCGGCGCCGCGTCGATCACGAAGGGATCACGGCGGCTAGGACGAGAACGATCCAACGACGCGCGCCCGGCGCGCTGTGACGAGCAGGAGACGTTCCAATGGCCTTGCGAGATCAGCCGATGCGCTGCGGCGCCTGCGGCTACCGGTTTGTCTATACGGTGCGCGAGCAACGCCAGCGAGCGGAGCTCGGCCTTTGGGAGAGCAGCACGCTGCTCTTCTGCCCGCGCTGCAAGAGCGCGGACGTACAGGCCGTCGACACCGGCAACGTGAACACGGACGAGCCCCGCCGTGAACCGTCGGCGCAGCCGCCGGCCGCCGATGGCAACGTCCGACGGGATGGCGACCGCGCCGGCGCTGGTGATGCCGCCGCCCGACAGGGTGGGCGATCGGACGACCGACACGCCCCGCGGCGAGACGGCGGCGGGGATCGTCCGCCGCGGCGCGGCGATGGGCCGCCGCGTGGGGGCCACGGCCGGCCCGGCGGTGGCCGTCGACCGGAGCGACGGGTGGCGCGGCAGACGGAACTGCGCGTGCGCTACGTCGGCACGGTGAAGTGGTTCGACCCGACCCGCGGCTACGGCTTCATCGCCGAGGATGACGGGGGTGAGTTGTTCCTCCACGCCAGCGGAATTCTGATCCCCGACGCTGCCATGCTGCACGAGGGGACACCCGTGGAGTACGAGATCGAACGGACCGGGCGCGGACCGCAAGCCGTGGACGTGGTGCCCCTTGCCTGACATCGAGCTGTCCTTCGCGGTCGGCGACCGCGTGTTTCACCCGGCGCACGGCGCCGGCCTCGTTGTCGCGATCGAACGACCGGAGCTTCACGAGGAGTTCAATCGCTACTACGCGATCCAACTGGTCGCGCCGCCGATGCGCGTGCTCGTGCCGGTGCGGACGGCCGAATCGATCGGGCTGCGGGCCGTCGCGGCGCGCGCGGATGCTGAGGCGGCTCTCGAATCGCTGGCGACCGCCGCCGATGCGTTGCCGGACGACTTCAAGGCGCGGCAAGCGGCGATCGGCGATCGGCTGCGCACCGGCGACCTCGGGATCCTGGTGACGCTCGTCCGCGATTTGGCCGGTCGTGGCCGGGACCGCGTCTTCTCACCCACGGAGGCGCGGTTGTTCGAACAGGCCCGCGTCATGCTGTGCGGAGAGCTGGCCCTCGCGTTCGACGTATCGGTCGAGGACATCGGGCGCGAGGTCGAGGTCCGGCTGAACGCGGAGTAGTCGCGTCGGCGGCGTCGACGGCCGCCAGGCGGCAAGTCCACCTCCACCTCCACGCCGACTGCGTCACCTATGCGCCCGCGACCCGGCGGAGCGCATCCGGCAGCTTGGCCACCTGCCCGCCCCGCAGGCACAAATGCCGCGTCCGTCCGTTCGCCAGCTGGCGCGGGTGCGCGGTGTCGGTGACGACCTCGTACACGAAGGTGGCCTCGCGGCTTCGGGCGTCCACGAGGCCGGTGCGGATCAGGAGCGCGTCGTCGAATCGGGCGGGCGCGACATAGCGCACGTACACCTCGACGACCGCCAGGTGATAGCCGTCGCGCTCGAGGGCGGCGTACTCGATGCCCTGCGCCCGCAGCCAATCCACGCGCGCCGCCTCGAACCAGGGCAGGTAGCTGCCGTGGTGCGCGAGGCCGCTCGCATCCGTTTCAGCGTAGCGAACGCGCACCGGAAACGAGAAGATGTCGGACGAGTGCGGCATGGGGGACTCCGTGGTGTGGCGCGCCGCCGAATCGGCGCCGCGCTTTCGGCTCACAGCGCGTTGGCGGCGGCTTCGACGGTTCGCGGGCGCGCCGAGTTCAGCTCAGCGTACGTGGCCCAACCGAGCGCCGCGATCACCATGCCGCCGCCCAGCCAGGCGCTCCGCGATGGGATCTGATCGAAGAGCCACCAGTCGAGCAGCGTGCCGCCGATCGGCTCGAGCAGCGTGGCGGCGGCCACGTAGGTCGCGGTCAGACGCGCCAGCGCCCAATTGAGCGACCCGTGCCCGATGAGCTGCGGCAGCAGCGCGAACGCCCCGACCAAGAGCCAATGATCGCCATCC
Source organism: Ardenticatenales bacterium (assembly GCA_039931375.1). Taxonomy (GTDB): domain Bacteria; phylum Chloroflexota; class Anaerolineae; order Epilineales; family Epilineaceae; genus Avedoeria. The sequence continues at coordinate 5,196 of JBDTSC010000005.1, read as the reverse complement.
CAACCGACGAGCGGGGTGCGAAGGACGATCGCCGTCGCGAGCAGGACGATCGCCGCCGCCGAGTAAACGACCGCCACGTAGGCCCGCAACGAGAGTCGCGGGCGCAGCGTCCGCCCGACGATGAAGTAGCCGGCCACCGCGATCGCGCCGCCGAGGGCCAACCCGTCCGCCAGCACGTGGCCGTGACCGAACGTCAGCGCATCGCCCACCATGATCACGATCGCGCCGCCGAACCCGAGCGCGACCGCGCCGCGCAGCTGCCAGCCGATGCGCTCGCCGATCAGGTAGGGGGAGACGAGGGCCACCCACAGCGGGCTTGTCGTCACGAGCGCCAGGGAGCTTGCGACCTTTGTTCCCTGCACGGACGGCACCCACAGACCGAAGTGCGCCGCCAAGAGCAAGCCCGCCAGCACCGCCGCCGCCCATGACCGCCGATCCAGCGCGCCGATCTGGCGGCGGGCGTCACGGGACGCGAGCGCGAAGGCGGCCGCGACACCCGCCGCGATCACCATCCGCCACATCGCCAACGCCAGCGCACCGACGGCGGGTCCAGCCGTCTTGATGATCACGGCCGACGTGCTGATCGCGGCCACCGCCACGGGCAGAACGAGAAACGCGGGCAGACCGAGCGCGCCGCGCCAGGCGGACCACGAGGGCGGCGCGAACCGTCTCACGGTTCGTGGCGCGGGCCGGCGATCGCGGCGCCCGGCGACTGCCACACCCATACGCCCTCGATCATCGTCCCGAGCACCTTGAGGTCCAGCAGCTCGGCAGGCTCGATCGCGAGCGGATCGCGATCGACGACGATCAAGTCCGCCTGGCAGCCGATGGACAGGGCGCCGACCTCATTCTCCATGCCAGCCGCGAACGCGGCGCCGGCGGTGTAGGCGTGCAACGCCTGGCGGACGGTCAACCGCTGTTCGGGATGCCACCCGCCGCGCGGTTCGCTGGACGCGTTCTGCCGCGTGACCGCGGCGTGGACGCCGGCGAAGACGTCGAGCGTCTCGATCGGCGCGTCCGATCCGAACGCCAGCCCGGCGCCCGTGCGGAGGATCGATTGCCAGGCGTAGCTGTTCGCCGTTCGCGCGCCCCAGAACCGGTCCGCGACCGCCATGTCGCTCGTGCAGTGGATCGGCTGCATCGATGCGACGACGCCCTGCGCGTGGAAGCGCGGAACGTCGGCCGGATCGACCGTCTGGACGTGCTCGATCCGTTGGCGCAGCGATGCGGCGCGCGCGACGGTCGCGTTCACGGCCGCGAAGCCGTCCAGCGCGATGCGGTTCGCGTGGTCGCCGATCGCGTGGACGGCGGTCGCGAGCCCGGCCTCGGCGGCGCTGCCGGTCAGGGCAGCGAACGTGTCCGCGTCGAGCGTGGCCAGGCCAAGGTTGTCCGGCTGTGCCTCGTACGGGGCGAGCATGTGCGCCGTCTGCGAGCCGAGGGTGCCGTCCAGGAACAACTTGAGCCCGCCGACGCGAAGCCAGCCATCGCCCAGCCCGGAGCGGAGGCCGAGGCCGATCGACTCCTCGAGCTCGTCCTGCGGCAGGTACCACACGAACCGCAGTCCAAGCTCGCCGGCATCCCGAAGCGTCGCGAGGTCCCGAAAGAGGGACTGGCGCTGGTAGCCCATGTCGTGCATGCCGGTGAGGCCGCGGCACCATGCGTCCCGCCACGCCTCGATCATCGCCGCCTGCCGCGCGTACGTGTCCAGGGGCGGGATCGCCGTGTGGACGATGCGCAGCGCCGTCTCCATCAGGATGCCGGTCGGCTGGCCGTCGCTGCGCTGGATCGCGCCGCCGGCCGGATCCTCCGTCGCGGCGTCGATGCCGCAGGCGGCCAGCGCGGCGCTGTTCAGCCAGATCGCGTGGCCGTCCTTGCGCGTCAGCGCGACGGGATGGGCCGCCGCGACGCCGTCGAGGTCCGCGCCGGTCGGCCAGCGGCCCCACGCCTGGTGATCCCAGCCGCGCCCGATGATCCACTGGCCGGGCGTCGCCTCGGATGCCCGCTGCCGCACGCGCCGCAGCACCTCCGGCAGCGTGTCTTCCGCCCCGATCTGCAGGTTGCGGCGGGCGATGGCATAGGTGCCCCAGTGGATGTGGGCGTCGATGAGGCCGGGCAGGACGCCGAGGCCGCGCAGGTCGACGGCCGGGGTGTCGCTGCCGACGACCCGCCACACGTCCTGATCGGAGCCGATCGCCACGATCCGACCCTCCCGCACCGCAAGCGCCGTCGCCGGCTCCGCGCCGTCGAAGCGATGGATGCGGGCGCGGCGGACGATGAACGTCGTCGGGGTGCGCATCGCTCAGCGCGGGTCGATCATCGGGTCGTGGTCGTCTTCGTCGTCTTCGTCCTCGTCGTCGAGCGCTTCCTCGAGGGCGTCCTCGAGCACGGCGGCGTCCTCGCCCAACGATTCGCGCAGCGCTGCGAGCTCGAGGGCGCGGGCGGCCCTGGCGGCGTCGGCGTTCGCCGGTGCGGGCGGCGGGGCGGACTCGGCGCGCCATGTGCCGATGCGGTTCCGCAGGTCGTCCAAGATCCGCAGGACGTCGGCCGCCACCCAGCGGTTGCCGTCGCGGTCCCGCCACTCGCCCTTGCCGGGCTCCGCCTTGTCCAGAAACGCTGTCGTGCGGTCGTGCCACATCTGGATCGTCGCCTGGACGTCGTCGCCCTTCGTCTCGTCGAGGACGCGCTGCAGCAGGCGTCGCTCCGCCGCCCAGCCATCGACGAGGCGCGCGGCGACGTCGCCGCCGGAGGATCCAAACGGTCCGTTCGGCCCGTCGCTGAGGCCGGCGAGGGTGAGGATGCGCTGCCGCACGATGTCCTTCTCGTTCACGTGGTGCTCTCGCTCTTCTCAGATCCGGTCGAGTTGGGGCACGCCGAGCGTGTCGAGGACATCGCTGAACAGCAGATCGAACGCGCGCACCAAGCCGGCGCGCCACCGCTGGACGTCGCCGTCCGCCTCCTGGACGATCGGGCTCGTATTGTCATAAAACGCGCTGAACGCGGACGCAAGGTCGAAGGCGTACTTGGCGACCGGCTGGGCGGACACAGCCTCGGCGGCGCTGTCCAGCGCACGCGGCCATTGCAGCATCCGCAGCACGAGGCCGCGATCCGCGTCCGCCATCTCTTGCGGCGCCGGGGAAGGCGCGCCGCCGACGCCCGACTCCGCCAAGCGGCGCAGGATGCCGCGGGCGCGGACGAGGGCGTACTGCAGGTAGACGCCGGACTCGCCCGTCGTGCGCAGCGCGTCGTCGAAGTCGAACGCGATGTCCTGGGTGTTGCCGAACTTCAGCATGTAGTAGCGCGCCGCGCCGGACGCGACGGCCGCCGCCACGGCCGGGTCGGTGGTCCGCTCCGCCAGGCGCGCTTCGAGCCGATCGAGGAGGTCGTCCGCGAAGATCTGGATGCCGCCGCGGCCGCTCATCGCGACGACGGCCTGACCATCGTCGACGGCGACGCCCAGCTCACGCGCCGCGGCCGCGCTCAGGTTGACGACGCCGTACGCCAGGTGGTGGGACGCATCGGCCTGCGTCGCATAGCCGAGGCGGCGCAAGCATTCGTACACGACCTGCTGCGGGTACGACTGGCGGACGTCGATGACGTTGATCACGCGGTCGCCGTGGGCGAACGCCGGCGCATCTGGCGCGCTGTCGGCCAGGGCGCTCGTCCAGAGGGGGGCGCCGTCGAACTGCGTGTCCCAGCGGTGATACGCGAAGTCGCGGCCGAGGAGGCCAAACTTCCAGAGTTGGTAGGCGATGTCCTTAGCGGTATAGGTGATCGTCTTCTGGCTCGTGACGAGCACCTTGTCCTCGGTGACGGTCTTGCCGTCGAGCTCGGTGGTGCCGACGCCAAACGGCACGACCCAGCAGCCCGCGTTCGGTCCTTCCGTTTCGAAGCGCAGCGTGCCGGAGTCGCGCAGCCGCTCGAACGCGGTGTGCCAAAAGCCCAGGCCCAGGATATGAGACTCCCACGTCAGGACGTCGTAGCCGATCCCGGCCCGGGCCATCGTCTCCAAGTTGGCGGTGACGATGCGGACAGCGACGTCGCGGACGAACGCCGCGAGCTCGCCGCCGCCCTCCTCGACCGCCGCCTGCACTTCGCGGCGGCGCTTGATGAGGGTTTCGTCCGCCGCGTACGCCTGCTGCACGACGACGTATACGTCCGAGCAGTAGCGGTCGAACGGCTGATCGCCCTGCGGCGGCACGTCCAGATGGCGCAAGCCGACGACGACGTCGGCGACCTGGACACCGGTGTCGTCGATATAGTTCTGCACTTCGACGGTGTGGCCGAGGCGGCGCAGGATGCGCACGATGGTGTCGCCCAGGCACGCGTTCCGAAAGTGCCCGACGTGGGCGGCCTTGTTGGGGTTGATGTTCGTATGCTCGATGATCACCTTGACGCCGCTCGGCGGCCGCTGCGCGACGCGCCCGTCCGCGGCGTGCACGGCGGCGACGACGTCGGCGAGGTAGGCTGATGCGAGGCGTAGGTTGACGAATCCGGGCGCGGATGCCGTCGCCGACGCGATCGCCGACCCGTCTCCCGCGGCGCCGCCGAGGGCGTCGGCGATGGCTTCCGCGATGGCTAGTGGCGCTTTGCGCGCGGCCTTGGACAGGACGAACGCCACGGACGTCGCGAAGTCGCCAAGTTCGGGCCGGTTGCTGACCTCGATCCGCACGTCGCCCTCAAACGGTGCGCCGAGCGCGATGCCGGTCGCCTCCCGTACCCGTGCGGCCAGGTGGCCCTCGATGTCGAACGCCTGCATGTGGTCTCCTGACGGGCGGCGCAATGGCGCGCGATTATACCATCGGGCGCAATGGCGGCTTCGGAGTTGCCTTCGATGCGGGGCGATGGCCCCCATGAGGATGGACGGCGCCTCTCGTGGGCGTCGACGCGGCTGGGCGGCTACAACGCGCGGTGGGTTCGCGCAGGCAGTTGCGTGACTCGGCCATCGGCGGTGGTTGTGAGGCAAAGTACAGCCGCTACTCCGATCGACTCCAGCGGCTGTAGCAAGCGCTGACAGCCGCTGTGGTGCCGCGGTGTAGCGGCTAGAATTTGTGGCCGCAGTGGGTGAGGGCAGATGTGGCAGGGGCTGGGGCAGCTCGGCTAGGAGGGCGTGCAGAGCCGCAGGGCGTCGGCGGGGGTGGCGGGGCGCATGAGCTCGTGCAGAGCCGCAGGGCCGGGGCGCGGGAGGCGGGGCGAATG